>NZ_JABKBZ010000039.1:0-51713 GCF_013166635.1 Lentimicrobium sp. S6
CTCTTCCCTTTCCGAACAGAGAAGTTAAGACCGCTAGCGCTGATGGTACTGCCAATGGTGGGAGAGTAAGTCGTCGCCACTCCTTTATAATAGCAAGTTCAATTTTTTTGAACTTGCTTTTTTTATACCCCTATTTTTTTATTCTTTTTCACAACTAGAATAAGCTCAAAGCACTATCTTTGCTCGCTAAAAGTAAGATGTTTTCCATATCTTACTTTTGATTTAACTTTTATAATCCCTCCTCTCCTTATATTATTTTAAACAAGAAAAACTATTTTAATATCTTAGCCCAATTCCCTTTTAGTTATAATTAATCATAAAAGTATTCGAGCATTTTGTTTATAAACAAATGATTAGGCAATTGTTAAGAATATGTCAAGATTAAGTATACTATAATAATGAGTCTCTTCATATTTCAATAAAATATGGAATGATATTTGCTAGATATTGTTGATTATTAGATAAATGAAAAAACGAAGAAATATTTTTAAAATATATGCTTTCTTCTAATCAAAAATCTTATTTTTGCCCTTAGTTGAAGTATTTAATTTGAGATAATAATAAAAAGATAGAAAGATGAAAATCATACTTAAACTTGTTCTACTTGTTACAATTATAGTATTAGGTTACTTTGTAGTTGAAAGTATTATGGAACCCGTAAGATTCAATAAAGAAAAAGACCTAAGAGAAGAACTAGTCATTCAAAAATTAGAAGACATTAGAGCAGCACAATTGGCATACAAAACCATTAATGGGACTTACATGGCTGACTGGGATACTCTAATCTCCTTTATTAAGGATAGCGAATTTCCAATTATTAAAGAAATAGCAGACCCTAATGATACCACAAATACTTTAATTATACGTGATACTCTAGGGTATATTCCTATTGTTGATTCATTATTTAGTCATAGAGAGCTATTTAATGCAGATCATCTTAAATATGTACCCATTCCGCAAAAATACTTTGCAAACGAAAAATTTGAACTCGCTTCTGGAGCTATTACTAGAGGAGGGTCGCCTGTAAATGTTTTCGAATGTCAGGTTTCATATGACGTTATCTTAAAGGGATTGGACAAACAGTTAATTATAAACTTGAATAAGAAATTAACTGAAATGAGTAAATACCCAGGTTTAAAAGTTGGAAGTCTAACAGAAGCTTCTACTGAAGGTAACTGGAAGTAATATTTATGCCAAGGCAAGATTCTTTAAAAGCAAGGGCAGAATATTTCGATTCAACTTATTCAGTTGAAAATCATAAAAATTACAGACTATCCATTCAGCTTCGGCTGAATGGATTTTCTTTTGCCATATTTTCTGCAGAGACCAAGAAGATTTTGAAAATTCAGGAATATGGAATTCATTGGAATAAAGATGGTAGTTCTGAGCAAAAATGGCAGATGCTCAACCAATCCTTATTGGATACTCTAGAAAAAGAGAATTTTGAATTTATGGTCTTTCCCTCAGTAAAGGTAATCCTTGACCATAAAGAATATCATCTACAGGCTCCAATATATGCAGATGATGCAAAAAAAGATAAAGAAATTGATTTTAATCAAAGCATTGGATATTCTCATACTACTCTTAGCAAAAAAATTTCAGGTGTTGATAGTATCATCTCATATGCCATCCCCTCCTTTATAAAACATACAATATCAGACTATTTTTCAAAAGCTCAAACCTTACACATAATAGATGTGTTAATCAATGATATTAGAATTCTACATCAAAACAAGGTTATTGGTAAAAGGCTTTATGTTAATATTTCAGATAGAGATATTCATATTATAGCCTATGATAGTGAACTTATCTTCTCAAACTCTTTTACTTATAGTACTAAAGAAGATTTCATCTATTTTATTTTATTAGCTTTTGAACAGCTAGCAATGAATCCGGAAGAGGATCCTCTCTATTTCATGGGAGAAATCAGCCGTTCTTCAGCCCTATTTAATATTGCTTGGCAATATATTAGAAATGTACATTTCATGGGAATGCAATTACCTGCAATGCTAAGTCAGGATTTTGATCAATTACCTATTCACCAATATTACTTACTCTTACAATCGAATATATGCGAATAATTGCAGGGAAATTTGGAAGGAGACGCCTTAAAACTCCAAAAAACCTATTGCTCAGACCTACAACTGATATTGCAAAAGAGGGCCTTTTTAACATCTTAAACAATCGCCTTTATTTTGACGAGCAAAAGGTTTTAGACCTATTTGCAGGAACAGGTAGTATCTCCTTTGAATTTATTTCTAGAGAAGCCGAACACGTAACATGTGTTGAGAATAATCTAATACATTTCAAGTTTATTACTTCGGTAAAGAATGATTTGTCTATGGAGAATCTACAGCCTTTAAAAACTGATGTATTCAAATTCCTAAGTATTAACAAAAGGTCATTTTCTTTAATTTTTGCTGATCCTCCATTTGAGTTAGACCATATTGAAACCTTACCTGGGTTAATATTTAATGGAACACATTTATCAGAAGGTGGACTATTCATATTGGAACATTCCGATAAGCATAGTTTTGAGAAACATGAGCACTTTGTAGAACTCAGAAAATATGGAAAAGTTCACTTTAGTTTTTTCGAAAGAAATCACTAGCTTCTTGCTCCTGTTCCTCTTTTAGTTTGTCAAGACTTTGCAAATAAGATCTCAGATTTTCTCGAGGGTTAGGTGGGAAGTAATCTAATAAATGGGTTTGCTCATCGAGGAGGATATATTGAGGGAAAATTTTTACTCTATATTCATTGAGCAGGGCAAAATCATCATTAAACCATAAGAAATCCCAATTTGCATTTTGGGCTTTTGCCCATTTTACAGATTCCTCTTTTTCCAGACCAGTAAACACAGTTAGTACTTGCAAGTTACTGTTTTCTTTAATCAACGATTTTAAAACTCTTATATCTGCCTCGCAAGTTTCACAGTTTGGTGAGACAAACATAAGATAAGTTCTTTTTCCTTTAAAATCTTTTATTGATTTTTGCTGATCGACTAGATTAGATAAAGAAAATGGAGGCACTTCCCCTCCCGAAACAAACGTGTTTAAACTTTTCAGAAGGTTAGCAGAAATCTTTCGATTCTCTACATACTTGCTATCCATTGCTAATTGATTGATTATTTCATTCAATTGTACTTTCTTCATTCCACTATTATAGAATAATTGCTTAATAGAATAGAGGAGAACCAGCTCTCTCAGTTTTTCTTTGACAAGTATAGGGTCTTTTCCCATTTTATCTTTCAATTCAAAAATAGGTAAGCCTTCGTTTAAAAGGTTTTTATATTCACTAAAATGAATTCCTTTATCATAATCATTCATATATTTATCAAAATATTTTAAGAAAAACATAGAATAAGCGGTATTAGAAAATTTAATGGGCTGTTCTGTCAGCCAATCATTAGCGATTTTTTCTCGTCCCTCTACCCTTGCTGTCCATCTTAACTCAGCCATTCTATAATCTATATAAGTATTGAAATAATTGGCTGTAGCAGAGTCCTCTATAATAGTCTCCTCAAGAATACTAGCTATTTTGTTTTCAAAACTATAATACAAACTTTTCTCTCTCAGTTTAATTAGATATACAAAGTTATTCTGCAGAAAGTTTTGGTATTCATATTCAAAACCATCAATCACTAGATTGAGTATATCTTCTTCCTCAAAAACAACATGCAGGGGCTTTTCAGGAAGGAAAATACTCTGATCCTCCAAAGTGATTTCATTGAAATCAAGTTTATAGGATTTACCAGGAATTACATAAAACGAAACGCTTTGGAGTCC
Organism: Lentimicrobium sp. S6; assembly: GCF_013166635.1. NCBI lineage: Bacteria > Pseudomonadati > Bacteroidota > Bacteroidia > Bacteroidales > Lentimicrobiaceae > Lentimicrobium > Lentimicrobium sp. S6. The sequence continues at coordinate 3,786 of NZ_JABKBZ010000039.1, forward strand.
AACTCTTATAGATACTTTCTGTATTTCGGTTGCTTCAAAACCCAACATAAAGACACCATTTTCATCGGGCCTTTGTTGATCTAATAAAACCTCTAAGCCACTTATGGGATCTGCTTCATGGTAAACCCTAAATACAAATGCATCAGCTGCTGCAGACTTACCATTAATAATGACAGGTAATGCCATATTATTAGCTATTGAAACAATCAATATTGCAAACAACAAACTAAAACGAAAAAAAAAGGAGTTTTTCATATTATGAAAACGGTGAATTGGACTAAATATTTTCTAAAATAATATTCCAAGCTTTTTTAGGTACAAATTGCTGTGCATTCCCACCATGTTTCAAAATATCCCTAATAATGGAAGAGTTTAAAGGAGTATGCTCTGGCTGAGTGAGCATAAATATGGTTTCAATTGAAGTATCCATTTGTTTATTGATTTGACCAATGCTTCTTTCAAATTCAAAATCTGCAGCTGTTCTTAGTCCTCTCAATAAATAATTTGCATTAACAGATTTGCAATAATCAACAGTTAAGCCAGAATAATGGCTTACACTTATATTATCGAAATCCTCAAAAGTAGCTTCTATCATTTTAACACGAACATCCATATCAAAAAAAGTATTTTTCTGAGAATTAACTCCTATGGCTACAATAATTTTATCAAATAATAAAGCTGCCCTTTTAATAACAGACTCATGACCTTTCGTAATTGGGTCAAAAGAGCCGGGGAATACCGCAATTCGTTCCATAAGTATTGTTTAAGATTCAAAAGTAGTAAATAATATGATGATGAAGAGATCCGAATTATTTGTTCTCCTCTTCACCATACCAACTGGCATACATATTATAGGATGAAGAGATTCTATTCACTTCACCTTCCAATAATGATTCATCAATATCCTTAATTTTCTTGGCGGGTACTCCAGCCCAGACCTCCCCTGATTTCACTCTAGTTCCTTTTGAAACTAATGCACCTGCAGCAATAAGGCTATTGCTCTCCACATAAACATCGTCCATTAAAATAGCACCCATTCCAACTAACACATTGGCTTCTATGGTACAACCATGGATAATGGCATTATGAGCAATGGAAACATTATCACCAATAATAACTCCTGCTTTTTGATAAGTACAATGGATAACAGCACCATCCTGAATATTTACATTCTTACCAATTCTAATAGAATGAACATCGCCTCTCACCACTGCATTAAACCATATACTACAATCGTCGCCGATTTCAACATCACCAACTAGGGTTGCATTGTCAGCTAAAAATACATTTTTGCCTATAATGGGTTCTATCCCTTTTACTTTTTTGATCAGTGCCATAATTTTCTAAATAAATATTCTGCAAATTTAAACAGATAAATATGTAATCGCATCAATAAAAAGCCATAAATCTTATTAAATTTGTTAAATCAAAATCGATATCATGAAAAGACCTCCCTACTTAAAATCAGGTGATAGAATTGGTTTGGTTTCACCAGCAAGAAAAATATCATCACAAGAAGTAAAATCAGCGGTAAAGTTATTGCAAAGATGGGGTTTAGAACCCGTTTTTGGACGCCACATTTTCTCATCTCACCATCAATTTGGAGGGAAAGATGCTGAAAGGACTTCCGATATGCAAGAGTTTCTTGACGATATTAATGTGAAAGGAATACTATCGACCAGAGGAGGATATGGAAGTGTAAGGATTATTGACCAATTAGATTTCTCTAAATTTAAAGTTCACCCCAAATGGCTAATAGGGTATTCTGATATCACTGTTTTTCATTCGCATATTCATCAAGTTTTAGAAATTGAAACCATTCACGGCACTATGCCCATTAATTTCCCAACAAATCTAGTGGAAAATGAGTCTATACTAAGTTTGAAACAAGCTTTATTTGGCGAATTAGAGGCCTATCAATTAAAGAATTGTCAAGTTTTACGAGAAGGAAATGTAACAGCTCCACTAATTGGTGGCAATTTATCCATACTATACAGCTTATTAGGTAGTATAAGTGATATAAATACGGATGGAAAAATACTATTTATTGAAGACTTGGATGAATATCTATACCACATGGATAGAATGATGATGAACCTCAAACGCACTGGTAAACTTCATCATCTAAAAGCCCTAATCGTTGGTGGAATGAATGATATGAATGACAATACCATCCCCTATGGACAATCTGCAAAAGAAATTATTTGGGAGACGGTGAAAGAATATGATTATCCAGTTATTTTTGATTTCCCTAGTGGACATATAGAACCCAATATGGCACTTTATTTAGGACGAAAGATTGATTTACAAGCATATAATAATGAATTGAAAATAAGTTTTTTGTAACTTAGTCGCATATTGTTCATCTAAGAGTTATCAAATTAAAAAATATCACTATGAGCGAATTTCAAGAATTATTTTTAGGGCTTACCGTTTCAACTTGGTTATCCATCTCTCTATTTATTGCTGTTGTATATATTGTAGCCCAGTGGAAAATATACGAAAAAGCTGGTCAAAAGGGTTGGGCAGCACTTATTCCATTTTACAACCTTTATATTCTTTTAAAAATTGTCGGTAAACCTGGATGGTGGTTATTACTCATCATTTTTGTACCATTTTTCAATATTATCCTAATCATTTGGATGACAAACCTTCTTTCAAAAAGTTTCGGTAAAGATGTGTTATTTACTATAGGACTAATATTCTTTGGAATTATCTTCTACCCCATTTTAGGTTTTGGTGACGCTAAATATATAGGCCCAGCAGGAAAATAAAAATGGCAGATCACAATGACTTAGGAAATTTTGGAGAAAAGTTAGCTCTCGAATATTTGGTAAAAAAAGGATACAAAATCTTAGAAACCAATTGGAGATTCATTCACAAAGAAATAGACATCATTGCCCGAAAAGATGATTTCATTGTTTTTATAGAAGTAAAAACCCGAAAAACTAACTATTTTGGAGAGCCATATACCTTCGTTAACAAGACTAAACAAGGCTTTTTAGTTAAGGCGGCCAATGAATATATTGTCCGTTTTAACATTCAAGAAGAAGCCCGATTCGACATTATTTCAGTGCTATATAACGAAAACAAAAAAGATATTACTCATATTGAAGATGCTTTTTATGCCAGAATGTAAAGATTCTTAAATTTGCATCATGTTAAAATCCTTTTTAAATTTTAGTCAGCACCATCAACTCACCTCCTCCTCTCCCATTTTAATTGGTGTATCAGGAGGTAGAGATTCTGTAGTTTTATGTGATTTATACCATCTTGCAAAAATTGATTTTGCGATTGCTCATTGCAATTTCGGATTGAGAGCTGAAGAATCTAACGAAGACGAAAAATTTGTAATCCAATTGGCCAAAAAGTATCAAGTCCCATTGTTTAGAACCAAAATTCCTACTAAAGCTTATGCTGAAGAATCGGGGATTTCCATTCAAATGTCGGCTAGAGCACAAAGAGTGAATTGGTTTAAAAAGCTTTGCAAAGAAAACGAATTCGAATATTATGCAACCGCTCATCATTCTGACGATGCCATTGAAACCTATTTTATCAATCAAATTCGAGGTACAGGAATATCTGGGCTGCATGGAATTTTACCTAAGCAAGGCACATTAATTCATCCCCTATTATTTGCCAGCAGAGAAGATATTACTCAGCATGCAGAAGTAAATAATTTAAGTTGGCGAGAAGATAGTTCCAATGCGAAAACTAAATATCTAAGAAACAAAATAAGGCATCAAGTTTTACCTCTTCTACAAGAAATTAATGGAGGTGTTAAACAGACTATCATTGAAAATATGGGTCGATTTTATGAAACTGAACAAATATATCTACAAAAAATAGAGGAGCTCAAGAAAGAATTACTGCTCAAAACTAAAGAAGGCTGGAGTATCCCTTTAGAAACCTTGAGGAGCCATGCTCAAGCAACAACAATTTTATACGAGTTTTTAAAAGAATTTGGTTTTAATTATAGCCAATGCAAACAAGTACTGCAAGAAAACGAGTTCAGTCAAGTTGGAGCCTTATTCTACTCGTCCAGCTATCAATTACTAAGAGACCGAAAATACCTTCTCCTCAAGGAAACAATTTCTGATGATGTGCAGGAGTATGATATTAAATCAACTTCCTCGCCAATAGAAACACCCATAAAATTAAAAATAGAATCCTCAGAAAATACCGATATCATTGCTGATAAGAATATAGCCAAACTGGATGCAGATTTAATAGAATTCCCATTGAAAATTCGTAAATGGAAACAAGGTGATTATTTTTATCCACTGGGAATGAAAGGACAAAAAAAACTTGTTTCTGATTTTTTTATAGACCACAAAATGAGTCTTTTTGAGAAACAGAATACCTGGGTTTTATGCTCTAAAAATAAAATTGTTTGGATTATTGGTCACCGAATTGATAACCGATTCAAAATCAGCTCTCAAACCTCTAAAACTATTATTATCAGCACACTCCCTACTGATTGTTAATACATTAACAGAGTTTTATTACCTTTAAAAAAGTCTTAAAATTTAAGCTCTCAATATTAAATTGATATCTTTGTGTTCATTAACAAAGGAGGAACATTGAAATACGAAGGTATTAATACCAATGTGCTAAATGGCAAAAGATTCTATTACAGTTTCTTAGCTGGAGCTCAGAGAATATTCGAACATCAAAAGGCTATAAATAAGATAAATGTTTTCCCTGTTCAGGATGGAGACACTGGCACAAATTTAGCTAGTACCATGCGTTCCATTATAGACACCTATATTCCAACCTCAAATTTAAAAATAACTGCTGATGCCATTGCTGATGCTGCATTGGTAGGAGCTAGAGGAAACTCAGGAATTATCTTCGCGCAATTTATTTATGGTTTTTCTGATATTTTAGACAAAGACAAAGATAATATCTCTGTTGAGGATTTTTCAAAAGCCTTAAAATCTGCTGTTATATATAGCTATGAAGCTATTAGTAATCCTGTAGAAGGTACCATGATTACTGTGATGCGTGAATGGGCAGAATCCGTGGATAAGCTAAAAGACAAATTCCAAGATTTTAATGAATTGATAGCCGCATCATTAAGCAGTGCAAAAAAAAGCTTAGAGGAAACTCCGAAAAAGCTTGAGGTTTTAGCAAAAGCAAAAGTGGTAGATGCTGGTGGAAAAGCATTTGTTCATTTCTTAGAAGGTATGACCGACTTTTTCCTACACGGAGAAATTCGTTCTATACTTCAAGCCAGAAACGTAGTTAAAATACAAGATGTAAGTGAGCATATTTCTCATGAAGAAGTAAACTACAGATACTGCACTGAATGTTTAGTAGTTATGGATAAAGCCAATGATAATTTGAAAAATATTTTTAAAAACAAATTATCAAGCTATGGGGATTCATTAGTTATTGCGGGGTCACCTAGAAAATTACGTCTACACATACATACCGACGATCCAGCACATGTGTTTTCACATATAGAACCATATGGAAACATTACCTTTCAAAAAGTTGATGATATGGTGATGCAAAAGGAAATAGTAAATAATCGTAAACTGCCTATTGGTTTCATTACTGATAGTGCTTGCGATTTACCTAAAGAACTCATTGATAAATACCAGATTCAAGTAGTTCCACTTAAAATACATTTTGGAGAGCAGTTTTTCCTAGATGGTCTGACTTTAAAGCCCAAAGAATTATATAAGAAAATGGACTCCTCTCCTATTTATCCCAATTCAGCACAACCTAGTTATCATGATTTTTTAAATAAATATGATTATTTGGCTACTCATTATGATTCTATCATTGGGATACATATCAGCGCTAAACTAAGCGGAGTTTGGAGTAATTCTAATAAAGCGGGAACAAGTATTGCTCAACAGCAAAATAAAGACATATCGATAGTTAATTCAAAGAATGCTGCATGTGGGCAAGGCTTAATCGTGTTACGTGCTGCTATGGCAGCTGAATCGGGTATGACAAAAGACCAAATCGTTAATAAAATGGACGAGTGGGCTATAAAAACCCACACATTAGTTAGCAGTAAAACCATGAAATATATGGTGAAAAGTGGAAGAGTGAGTCCTGTTAAAGGTGCTATTGGTAAACTGCTCAGCCTAAAACCTCTTGTAAAGGTTAATAATGAAGGATCTGCTGATATATTTGGCAAACCACTTAGTGAAAAGGGTAGCATTAAATTAGTGATGAATGAGATGAGAAAGCTCATTTCAGATCACGAAATTTGGGGATTTGCCATTTCACATGCCAATAATGAATCTACAGCTAATCATTATGCAAAAGAAGTCGAAAAACTAACAGGTATTAAACCTGCTTTTATTAGCGACGCCACTCCTGCCCTTGCATTAAATGCAGGACCTGGAGTTGTTGCTTTATCATTAATGTTGAAATAATTAAAATCGAAATTAAAATATGAAAAATCTAATCATTATTATTGCTTTAGGTCTGGGATTAATGGCTTGCAATAATGCCGAAAAAACCAATACCACGAATACCCAAAGTGATGCTTCCTATGAAGATGCTTTGGCAAAAATAAATAGTACTATGCATGAGGCTAAAGTACTAGAAGCTACAACTAGTGGATCCTATACTTATGTAAAATTAGAAGAAAATGGTAAAACTTTTATGGCAGCTGTAAGTGCTCGTGAGGTAAAAATTGGCGATACCTACTATTATAAAGATGCCATGGAAATGAAAAACTTCGAAAGTAAAAGCTTAGGTAAAGTATTTTCATCAATCTTTTTTATCAATGATTTTTATGCAACTAAACCAGAACAAAAGGAAAAAACTATCGGTGGAGAACATAAAAATGATCAAGATGTTCATACAAAAATAAAAGTTGAAAAAGCTGCAAATGGATATACATTAGCCGAAGTTTTTGAAAAGAAATCAAAATTAAAAGACCAAGAAATTATAGTTAAAGGTCAAGTGGTGAAAATTAACGAAGAAATCATGAATACCAATTGGGTTCATATTCAAGATGGAACAGAGTATAATGGGGTGTTTGATTTAACGGTAACTACAAGCGATGCTATTGACTTTAAAATAGGCGATGTGGTGACTTTTAAAGGAAAACTAATCCTTAACAAAGACTTTGGTCATGGTTATAAGTATGACTTTTTATTGGAAGATTCTAAGAAGCAATAGTAATTTCAGAGCAATACTGTCCAAAAGAAGTTCCATATTAAAAAAGATTCTTCACTTCATTTCATTAGGTTCAGAATGACAGGGTGTTAGAATTTGACAGGAAGGAAGAAGGGCTTTGCTTTTAGCATTAAAAAAAGCAAAACCCTTCTTCCTTATGAGTTACCAAAACACCTGTCATTCAGATGCGTAGCGAGGAATCTTTAATAATAATTAGGCCGCTAATGATTTCAGAACAACAACAAAAGCGAAAATCACATGATTTTCGCTTTTTTTTTTAGAATCATACTAATTGTATAATGAAATTAACTCTTAAGCATTTCATTATTACAATGGTTAATGCCGATAGGAAATGATCCATTTTTATTAAGGTTAATTTTAACGCTAAGTTCATTTCATCATCGGTGTCACTATTCTTTAATATCTTCTAAATCGAGGAAGAAAGCATACATCAATGCAATTTCTTTATATCTCTTGAAACGTCCAGAGGCACCTCCATGTCCTACATCCATATTGCAATCCATCATTAACAGATTATCATCGGTTTTATAGGCTCTTAGTTTAGCAATCCATTTAGCTGGTTCCCAATACTGAACTTGGCTATCCCAGTACCCTGTGGTGATTAAAAGGTTAGGATAAGCTTTTCTTTCGATATTATCATAAGGAGAATAAGACTTCATATAATGGTAGTATTCTTCGTTTTTAGGATTTCCCCACTCGTCGAACTCACCAGTTGTTAGTGGAATACTCTCATCCAACATGGTAGAAACCACATCAACAAAAGGTACAGCAGCAACTACACCATTCCATAATTCTGGATCCATATTGATAATTCCACCCATTAATAAACCGCCGGCAGAACCACCATAAGCATAAAGATGATCGCTAGAAGTATATTTCTCGTCCACTAAATATTTCCCACAGTCGATAAAATCATTGAAAGTATTCATCTTCTTTAGGAGTTTTCCATCCTCATACCAATGCCTTCCCATTTCTTGACCTCCTCTTACATGAGCAATGGCATATATAAAGCCACGATCGAGTAAGCTGAGTCTAACAGAACTAAAATAAGGATCGGTACTACTACCATAAGAACCATAAGCATAAAGCAATAGAGGATTCTTTCCCGTACGCTCCATTCCTTTCCTATAAACCATAGAAACCGGAACCTTAACACCATCTCTAACTTCTACCATTACTCTCTCCGAAGCATAATTTTCTGGGGAGAAATTAGGATCCATAATCTCTTGTTGTTTGAGTAATTCTTGTTCCTTAGTCACCATATTATAGTCAAAAGTACTATTTGGTGTAGTTAAAGAAGTGTAGCCATATCTTAAAATCTCAGTATCAAATTCAGGATTTGCTGAAACATAAGCCATATAGGCAGGATCATTAAACTCCATATAATATTCGTCATTAGTTCTCCAGTTAATGACTCTGATTTCACTTAAACCTTCTTTCATTTCAGAAACCACTAAGAATTTTTTAAATATTTCAATTCCTTCTAACAAAACATTATCTCTATGCGCAATCACTTCTGTCCAGTTATCCTTGGTGGTTTTATTCACTGGAGTTTTCATTAAACGGAAGTTTTTTGCATCCCAGTTAGTGGTGATATAAAAATCCTTACCAAAATGAGAAACGCTATAAATCATGTCCTCTTCTCTAGGTTGTATCACTTTCCATTCCCCATTTGGAGTATTGGCATCGAGGAAACGGAACTCAGTAGATAAAGTCTGGCTGGAACCAATCATTAAATACTTATCCGATTTGGTTTTGTATACAAAAGTATTATAGGTTTCGTCAGACTCTTCATACACCAATTTATCTTTTGATTGATCTGTTCCAAGAACATGCTTAAAGATTTTATTGGAACGTAAGGTAACAGGATCTTTAGTTGTGTAAAAGATAGTTTTGTTGTCATTCGCCCAGGTAGCTCCACCGGTGGTATTCTCCAATACATCTTTTAATAACTCACCTGTAGCTAAGTTCTTGACAAAAAGAGTATACTGACGACGAGAGACCGTATCTACGCCATACACCAAAAGTTTATTGTCTGGACTTACTGCTTGACCACCAACAGCAAAATAGCTAAGTCCTTCAGACATCACATTCTGGTTTAGCATCACTTCTTCTGTAGCTCCGTCAGTATCTTTCTTACGACAATTGAATGCATAATCCATACCTTCCTCATATCTTGAATAATACCAGTATCCATTCTTACGAACCGGAACACTTTGATCCGTTTGCTGAATTCGTGCAATTATTTCATCATATAACTTTTGTTGTAGTGGAGCTGTATGTTCCATTACCTGCTCGGTGTATGCATTTTCTGCATTTAAATAATCTAAAACTTCTTGGGTTTGACCATCTGGAGTTTCTGCATTCTTTTGTTCATCAGATAAACGCATCCAAAAATAATCATCTACTCGTTTATCGCCATGTGTTACTAACTCTTTGGCGTCTTTACGTGCAAGGGGTTTCTCCATAGTCATTTTATTATGCTCACCATTTTGACAGGAACTGAACATGATTAATGCTCCCATTCCCAAATACATTAATTTTTTCATCTTTTGTTTTATTAATAAGATCAATTTTAATTATTTAATTTGTGTTTATGTTTGAATATAACCTTCAAAAATAAATGAAAAATATTAGATTTTTCTACTATACACTTGGAAAACTAACTACAAACTGTGAAGAATGAAATCATTCAGTAAATAACTCAGTATTTATAGGGATTTCAGCCATTAAACTATCCTCCAATACATGAAACTTTATTATTATATTTACTGAAAATGCATTCCGAATGGCTTACAATTATTATTGTTTTTCAAAATAATGTTCAACTTATCAACAAGTATTTTAAAAAAGGCTTGTATGGAATGGAAAAAAAATTATTTTTGCAAAAAATATAAAACCACATAAGGTATGTATTGGACATTAGAATTAGCTTCAAAACTTGAAGACGCTCCTTGGCCAGCCTCAAAGGAGGAGCTTATTGACTTTAGCATCAGATCTGGCGCACCCGATGAAGTAATTGAAAACTTAAGCGAATTGGAGGACGAAGGTGAAATTTATGAGAGAATCGAGGACATATGGCCTGATTATCCCACGAAAGAGGATTTTTTCTTTAACGAAGACGAGTACTAAAAATATTAAAGCCTGATTCATTTCAGGTTTTTTTATGCCTTATCGTTTCTATAAGACCATGTCATCGTAACTCAATATGGTTTGATGACCTTTGTTTCGGAAGTATTTTTTTAAATCTTGCTCATCACCAGAATAGGTAGCCAATACAAAATCTCCACCCCAGGCACCTAGAGATTTTATTTCTCCATCAAAATCGTTGAAATAGGTATCCTTTATTCTTGGTTCCCCTATTAAACTGGAAATAATTTTCTCATGCTCTGCCAATGCTTTATCAAAATCGAAGAGGGATTTTGTTTTTGATATGACCTCACTTAATAGACTTACCTCCACTATATTTTGACTGGAAGCTTTTACTTTTTGCTTATAAGAAGCTACACTATTGGAAGAATTCTGCTTCTTGCCCAAATGAACAAAATATATATTCTTCTTAAATAAGGGATTAAAGTCGATGGTTGTCACCTTGGGTTCTCCATTGACCAACTGATAGAATATAGGACTATTACTGCGAGCAGTTGCCACATCTACCCCACTACCATTACTGGTTTGACGCACCAATTGATGAGGATTTACATCGAGCCAATAACCTATATTCGATAATAAAGTAGAACTAGAGCCCAAACCCCAATTTTTATCAAAATCTAGATTGGTTCTTATTTTAATGCCTTTCTGATTATCTACAGAAATACTTGCCAAATCGAAAGCTTTTTTGAGGATGTTTTTCAAATGTAAAGCCATCTTCTGATCGTTGGTGTGGATGATATTAAATAGTCTGGACCCGAAGTTTACTTGAAGCCATCCTTTATTTAATACTTTGGCTTCCCAACGAATACCACTGAACTCTTCATGCAAACTCACTTCGAGGCGTTGTCCATATTTTGTAGGGACAGCCATAGCCAAAGCACCATCAAGAACTAGGTATTCCCCAGTAATGAGTAATTTTCCGTTGGAATGAAATGCGGCTATGTTCATATATTAGCACTTAAAGTACTTCAAGTATTTAGAGTACTTAAAGTTATGAATCCTCTATTTAAATTATTGTCGAATATCATTAATAAAATCTTCTACTACTGAAAAAGAAACTTTACGAGTCTTAAAATATTCTACAGCAGTCTGTTTTTCAGTTTCAGTGGCGCCAAAGTTATTCAAAATATTTAATAAGTGCATTTTCATATGACCTTTTTGAATTCCCTTGGTGGTTAGAGATCTCAACGCACCAAAATTATTCGCTAATCCAGCCACAGCAGCTATTTGCATTAAATCATCGGCATGAGGGTCACCAAGCAATTCCATAGTAAAACGTGCTAAAGGATGCAATTTGGTTAATCCTCCAACGGTTCCTAAGGCCATGGGAACTCTCAAAACATATTTAAAACGCCCCTCCTTTATCTCAATAGAAGTCAAACTACGGTATTTTCCATCGCGGGCAGCATAGGTATGCCCACAAGCTTCAACAGCTCTAAAATCGTTCCCCGTGGCTAATACCACAGCATCTATTCCGTTGAAGATTCCTTTATTATGGGTAGTGGCACGATAAGTATCCACAGTAGCAACTTGTACCGCTTTTTCAAACTTCCAAGCAAAATCCTCCGCTGAAATATCGGGGTCCACTCCCTCTAAGTCTTTAATATCACATTCCACCCAAGCTTCCACCAAGCAATCTGGGGTGTAATTACTCAGAATTGACATGATGACTTGTATGGGATACTCGTTCAACTCTTTGTTCTCACTTACTTTTTCTTTTAAAATCTCAGCAAATTCCTCTAAACAAGAGTTAATAAAATTGGCACCCATGGAATCTACTGTATTAAAACTGGCTTTGAGCTGATAATAATCATCAATTTCAGTTCGCATGTCCACCAATTCAATATCGAGGATTCCTCCGCCTCTTTCCCTCATGTTTTTGGTGATTCCATCAGTTCCTTGAAAGAAATGCTTTTTTAAAACTGGGAAGAATGCATTTAATTTTTCAAAATCACCAGCCCAAGTAAAATGAACTTGACCTATTTTTGTTTGATTAATAATCTGGGTATGAAAACCTCCTCTTGTTGACCAGAATTTAGCGCTATTACTTGCGGCTGCTACCACCGAGCTTTCTTCAATCACCATAGGAATCATATAGTTTTTCCCATTGATGATCACATTGGGTGCAATTCCATAAGGAAAGAAAAAGTTGGAAATGGTATTCTCAGAAAATTCTTCGAAAAGCTTTTGTTTAGCAATTTCGGCATGCCAAAAAGATTTGAGTTCTTTTTCTACTTCTTTTGGATTGGGGAAATAGGCAGCTACCTTTTTAACTTTTTGTTCTTTATCTAGTTTCGAAAATCCTTTGATGATTTCTTTTTCAAGCATAATTATAGTTTGTGTAAAAACTTCTCCGCTATTTGAAGACTTCTCTTCACTAAAGTTACATATTTTTTTAACTCGGAATAATCTTCACGAGCATATTTTAAAAACTGAAATGCCATGCCAATAATAGCAGGTGCAGATAATTGCTGAAGCATGTAATAGCCCCTCAATGGATTCATTCCTCCGCTGACGATCAATTCTTTTTGTTGCACCATATTCATGGGAAGTTCATTTAAAAAACCCACCATATCGGCAGCACTATGTCCCACAGATGCAAAACCACTCATCTGTTCCATCACCATCTCATCGGAACGCATCAACTCAATTAAGCTAAAATTGGTTCCTCCCAAGGCTCCAAATTCTATTCCTGCAATATCAGTTTCCAGCAGCGCATCTAAACTTTTAGGGCCCATTCCTTGTCCAACTTCTTTTACAAAAATCGGGAAATCAATCAACTCTAATAATTCTTGGATAGTTTCTAGAGGAGGCCTTTTATAAATATCACCCTCTGGCTGCATGAGTTCTTGAAGTGGATTGACGTGAAGCATGAGTCCATCTGCTCTGAGTTCAGTGACCAATTCGATGATCTTGTCAACTGCCTTAATGTCCAACAAGTCCTCCACTTGTGCAATTCCTAAATTGGCCATCAATGGTAAATCATTTCCCATGATGTCTCTCACATTAAAATCCTCAAAACGTTCCTTGGATTGTAATAATGGACGGCAAGAGCCCAAGCCCATTCCCATTCCAAACTCTCGACAAGCCTGAGCGAGATTTCTATTAATATCTTGGGCTTCTTTGGTTCCACCTGTCATGCTACTTACCCAAAGTGGCAAACTCAATTCTTTAGCCAAAAACTTCGTCTTCTTCAATTCCTCCAATTGATTAGAGACCAACATGGGTTCATAGTTAAATAATTCTGAGACTTCTTGCTCGAACATCTGAGCTTGATAAGCCAAATTAATATGGTCTTTTTTCCGGGATTCCATAGCATTAGATTAGCTGCAAATATATGGAATTGTGGTGGAGTGGCAAGTATGGTCTTTTGATAAGAGATTCTTAATTCTTCAAGGAATTCAAAAAAAGAAAACCACTCTACTGAATGTAAAGTGGTTTTCAAATATCTTAATAAGAAAATTCTACCATTTCTCTTCCTCATATACTTTTGGTGGCTTCATACCTTCTTTTAGACTTTCTAGCTTTTCTTTGGCAAAAGCATCTAATTGTTGAAGGTTAACTGAGCTAGGTGCTGTTCCTTCTGGTAACCAATTCTCGCAGGGGAATTTTGAAGTTTTCTTCAAAACAAAATTGGTCATCTCGGCACGGTATCGTCCATCTTTAAAACGAATAATCATGTCGTACATCACTTCACCCGCATTTGTGATCGTTCCACTTTCAAGGGCCTGTGTTAGATTAAATCTATGACGGATAACAATTTTTTTATTCACCATATCGCGAGTTGGAGTCACCGATGTAGGATTCTTATATTCCTCATTGATCCACTTTACACAACGTTTGAATAAATCTTTGGCATCCGCATCTTCTTGTACTAGCTCAACGTATCTAATCTGACCCTCCTCATCCAAAGGAATATCTGGAGTAGATAAATCAGTTTGCGCCTTAAGAATAAATGGCGCTATAATGGCTAAAATGATGATTAAATTCTTTTTCATAAACTTTTTTTTTGCATTAATAATTGATGGAAAACTAAAATTTCCCATTTTCAAAAATACACATTAGCATTTTTGAGTTCATCTGAATTCAGAGGACTTTTCAACAGCCTATTTTTTATAAGTGAAACTCTATTTAATCCATAGCCATCATCGTGCCATTATTGTAAAACAAAAAAGTCCTCTGGAAATTTCCAGAGGACTTTTTGAATATAGTATTTTATAGGCTTACATCATTCCGCCCATGCCACCCATTCCACCCATACCACCAGCTGGCATTGGAGGCATAGCATCACCACCTTCTTCTTTGTGCTCAGAAATCACACAAGCAGTAGTTAATAGCATGCTAGAGATAGAAGCAGCATTTTCAAGTGCTACACGAGTAACTTTAGCTGGGTCAATTACACCTGACTCATAAAGGTTTTCGTAAACTTCTGTTCTGGCATTGAAACCATAATCGCCTTTACCGTTTCTTACTTCATTAACAATAACAGAAGACTCTAAACCAGCATTGGCAACGATTTGACGTAATGGCTCTTCAATAGCACGTTTTACTATTTTAATACCAGTTAACTCATCTTCGTTATCGGCTGCTAAATCGTCGAGGCAAGAAATGGCTCTAATGAAAGCGACTCCACCGCCAGGGATAATTCCTTCTTCAATAGCTGCCCTAGTAGCAGCTAAAGCATCTTCGAAACGATCTTTCTTTTCTTTCAATTCCATTTCAGAACCAGCTCCAACGTAGATCACTGCAACACCACCAGCTAATTTAGCTAAACGCTCTTGAAGCTTTTCTTTGTCGTAATCAGAAGTTGTAGACTCAATTTGAGCTTTAATCTGATTTACTCGTGATTCTATTAGAGCTACTTCACCTTTACCGCTTACAATAGTTGTATTGTCTTTGTCGATAACGATTTTATCAGCAGTTCCTAGATTCTCTAAAGTAGCATCCTCTAATTTATATCCTTTTTCTTCAGAAATAACGGTAGCTCCAGTTAAGATAGCAATGTCTTCTAACATTTCTTTTCTACGGTCACCAAAACCTGGAGCTTTAACAGCAGCAATTTTCAATGAACCTCTTAATCTATTCACTACTAAAGTAGCTAATGCTTCGCTTTCTACATCTTCAGCAATAATGATTAATGCTTTTCCAGTTTGAGCGGCTTTTTCTAGAATAGGAAGCAAATCTTTCATATTGCTTACTTTCTTGTCGTAGATTAAGATGAATGGATTCTCATAAACAGCTTCCATTTTCTCAGTATTAGTAACGAAATAAGGAGAAATATATCCTCTATCGAACTGCATACCTTCAACCACATCAACACTAGTTTCGAAACCTTTGGCTTCTTCAATAGTGATTACACCTTCTTTTTTTACTTTAGCCATAGCTGCAGCAATCATTCCACCAATAGCTTTATCGTTATTAGCAGAAATAGTAGCCACTTGCTCTATTTTCTCATTACTATCACCTACAGCAATAGCTTGTGATTTGATATCAGCAACAACAGCAGCAACCGCTTTGTCAATACCTCTTTTTAGATCCATTGGATTGGCACCAGCGGTAACATTCTTTAATCCTGTAGTTACAATTGCTTGAGCGAGAACAGTAGCAGTAGTTGTACCATCACCAGCTAAATCGTTGGTTTTAGAAGCTACTTCTTTCACCATTTGTGCACCCATATTCTCAACAGTGTCAGTCAACTCGATTTCTCTAGCTACTGTAACCCCATCTTTAGTAATGGCTGGTCCACCAAATGATTTGTCAATAATTACATTTCTACCTTTTGGTCCAAGTGTTACTTTAACTGCATTAGCTAATGCATCTACACCTTTCTTTAAAGCTTCTCTTGCTTCGTAATCGAATATAATGTCTTTTGCCATTTTTCTATATTTTTATTTTTGTTATAATCAATGAATTAAATGATAGCCAGAATTTCTGACTGCTCCATGATAAGGTAATTGCTTCCTTCAAGTTCTACTTCAGTACCAGCAAATTTGCCATAAAGTACAGTGTCACCAACTTTTACTAAAAGGTCTTTTCCCTCTTCAGTTTTACCTGTAGCCATCACTTTTCCTCTCGATGGTTTTTCTTTTGCTGTATCTGGAATAATAATTCCACTTGCTGTTTTTGTTTCTGCCGCTAATGGCTCAATTAAAACTCGTTCTCCTAAAGGTTGTATTTTCATGTTTTAAATATTTTAAAATTGATAGTTTGTGCTTATCGAATTTTATGCCAATTGATAAGGAGGTATGTTTTGTCAGGAAGATATGACATGATGACATTGTCTATTTTCTTCAAAAACACAATAATTAGAAACTCTTAAAATGATTACACTGAAATCTATTAATATTTTCCTATTTTCGTAATCGAAATTAAGCATAATGAATATTGAAGAAATAAGAGCCTATTGCCTTTCGAAACCATTTACAACCGAAGGTTTTCCATTTGGAGAAGATACTTTGGTGTTTAAGGTTCATGGTAAAATGTATGCCTTGGCCAACTTAACAAAAGGACATAGCATCAATTTAAAATGTGAGCCAGAAAGAGCAGTTCACCTCAGAGAAATGCATTCAGAAATCATTCCTGGCTATCATATGAACAAAAAACATTGGAACACAATAAATACAGAAGGTTTGCTTTCGGTGGATTTATTGAAAGAATTAATTGACCATAGTTATGATTTAGTTTGGGGGAGTTTGCCTAAGAGGTTAAGAGATAATAGTTAACAACTAACAGTTAAGAGTGAATAGTTAAATGTGAATAATTAAAAGTTTAAATAGATAAAGGACACTGATTTTATCTGGCTACGCAGCTAGACAGGCCTGTCGAAGTGTTCAATGGAGGAGTTAAACAATTAATAGTTTACAGTCAAAACTAAATATTCATTGTGAAGAAAAAGCTCATCAGGCTCCCTTTAGGGTCGGGGCAAAACTGATGAGTTAATAGTAAAGAGCTAATTTAAAAACAAGAAACAAATAAAAAGACATATATGAGTAAAGAATATTTTGCCCACGAGACTGCAGTGATTGATGAAGGCTGCAAAATATCAGAAGGAGTTAAAATTTGGCATTTCAGCCATATTATGAGTAATTGTGAGATTGGAGAAAATTGTAATATTGGCCAAAATGTGGTGATTTCCCCTGAGGTAATCCTTGGGAAGAATGTAAAAATACAGAATAATGTATCTATATATACTGGAGTAATTTGCGAGGATGATGTATTTCTAGGTCCTAGCATGGTTTTTACCAATGTGACCAATCCTAGAAGTGCTGTAAATCGCAGAGGAGAGTATTCCAAGACCATTGTGAAAAAAGGAGCCAGTATTGGAGCTAATGCGACTATCGTTTGTGGACACGATATTGGGGAGTTTGCATTTATTGGTGCCGGTGCAGTGGTGACAAAAACTGTTCCTGCTTATGCATTAGTAGTTGGAAATCCCGCTCGTCATCTGGGTTGGATGAGTGAATTTGGCCATAAGCTTAAATTCGATATGGATGGCTATGCTTTCTGCCCTGAAAGTAATGAGAAATACGAACTCAAAGGCGGGGTGGTTAAAAAACTATAAACTTGAATTATAAATATCTATGGAGATAATCCTCAGATTTCTACACCTACTATCATAAAATGAAAAAAAAGTCTACAAGTATCCATACTATTGTATCACAACTGGAATATGCCGCAGAACACTTTGAATCAAAAACCTATCTTGCTGATAAAGAAGATTCGGGTTGGCTGCCTTTATCATTTTCCGATGTCAAGCTACAATCTAGATATTTAGCCCTTTCGCTACATAGCCAAGGGCTGAAAAAGGGAGAACATTTTTCTATTTTGTCTGAAGGCAGTTCTCGTTGGGTTATTTCTGAATTTTCCCTCCTCTATAATGGGATGGCTTCGGTACCTCTATCCGTAAAACTAATGGATGAAGAACTACCTTTCAGACTGAATCATTCAGAATCTAAAGGGATTTTTATTTCCAAAAACAACTTAGCTAAAGTATTGAATATCTGGAATCAAATTGATAATAAGGACTTCAAGCTGATTTATTTGGATCATGATATTGAATACGCCTATCAATTAGCAGAAAAACAACATATCTCCAAAGATCATATTTGGAGCTATTTTGATTTAATTGAAAAAGGGAAAGAGGATTACTTGAATAATGCTTCAATAATTGACCAGCTATTAAAAAACCTGAGTAGCGAAGATGTGGTTACCGTTTCCTACACTTCTGGAACCACCGGCAATCCGAAGGGTATTATGCTTACCCACAAAAACTATATGGCCAATAGCGCTGAAGGAGTTGAAGTTTTCAAAGCTAATGATCAATTAAAAACATTAATCATATTACCCGTCGATCATTGTTTTGCACATACGGTAGCGATTTTCGGAGCCCTATTCAGCGGAATGTCACTATATTTTCTGGATGCCAGAGGCGGCTCTGTTAATGCGATAAAAAACATCCCCATCAATCTAAATGAAGTAAAACCTAATTTTTTACTCACCGTTCCTGCCCTATCTGGTAATTTAATGAAAAAAATTATTGATGGTATCAGTGATAAAGGCGGGTTCGTTGAGAAATTGTTTCACGCCGGACTTAAAGCTGGATATGAAATTCATGGTGATGGATTTCAAAAAGCAAGTTGGCTTAGTCTTATAAAAAACTGGCCTACCTATTTTCTGGCTAAATCGCTTATATTCTCCAAATTAAGTAAAGTATTTGGAGGGAATTTACAATATATGGTTGGAGGAGGAGCACTCCTCGATATCAAACAGCAACAATTTTTCTATACCATCGGCTTCCCTATTTATCAAGGATATGGCTTAACTGAAGCTACACCTATCATTTCTTCAAACACCCCATTTATTCATAAACTAGGTACGTCAGGAATGGTTTTACCTTCCATTAAATGTAAGATTATGAATGAAAATGGAGAGGAATGCAAAACCGAAGAAAAAGGCGAGATTGTTATTTCTGGTGATAATGTGATGAAAGGATACTTCAAAAATACAGAAGCTAGTGAGGAGTATATAAAAAATGGGTGTTTGTGGACTGGAGATTTAGGCTATATGGATAAAAACGGATTTTTGGTGGTAACCGGCCGAGAAAAAGCTTTATTAATTGCTGAAGATGGAGAAAAATATTCACCCGAAGAAATTGAAGAAGGACTGGTATTTCATGCTCCACTTATTCAACAAGCCATGCTTTATAATAATCAGAAGAGGTTAACGACCTCTATTATTACACTTGAAGAACTAAAAATAAAGAAATTAATCAAAGAGCAGCAGATCACATCGGCATCTGAATTATTGGAAGCTATCCATCAAGAAATTAAGCATTTTAAAAACGACCCTGTTTATAAAGTGAAATTCCCAAGTAAATGGATGCCTTCCTTATTTTATATTGCTCAGGAAGCATTTAGTGAAGATAATAAGCAAGTGAATTCAACCTTAAAAATGGTCCGACACAAAATAGAGGAGGCTTATCAAACTCAAATCGATTTAATGTATTCAAGCACTGGAAATGAAAGCATAAAAAAGGTGAACGAGAAGACGCTAGCTGACATGTACTTTTAGTACTAGCACTCAAATCAAGCTTAAAATAAGAAAAGCACCATTTCGATTGAAATGGTGCTTTTTGTATATAGACTTTATAAATCTTAGTATTCCATTTTTGCAGATTCGCTAGGAAGTTTTCTATCCACTTTCTTGAATAAACCTTGCAAAACAGTTCCTGGGCCTACTTCAGTCACATGGCTTAAACCATCAGCAACCATATTGGTCATGATTTGTGTCCAACGCACAGGACCTGTTAATTGCTTCACTAAATTTTCTTTAATGGTAGCAGGATCGGTTACTTTTTCACCACTTACATTTTGATAGATTGGACAAGTACCTAAAGCAAACGTTGTATTCTCAATAGCTTCTGCTAGTTTCACTCTAGCAGGCTCCATAAATGGCGAGTGGAAAGCACCACCTACTTTTAAAGGCAATGCTCGTTTTGCTCCGGCTTCTTTCATCTTCTCACAAGCCAACTCAATTCCTTTCATGCTACCAGAAATCACCAATTGACCTGGGCAATTAAAATTAGCTGGAACAACAATCTCGTCAAGCTCTTCACATACCTTAGCTACTGCATCATCGTCTAATCCGATAATCGCCGCCATAGTACTTGGTTCTATTTCGCAAGCTTCTTGCATGGCTAAAGCACGTTGATAAACTAATTTTAAACCATCCTCAAAGCTTAAGGTTTTATTAGCCACTAACGCACTAAATTCGCCTAAGCTATGACCCGCAACCATATCTGCTTTAAAGTCTTCTCCTAACTCATTAGCCAAAATCACACTATGTAAGAAAATAGCTGGCTGAGTCACTCTAGTTTGTCTTAAATCCTCATCAGTTCCTTCGAACATTAAATCAGTAATACGGAAACCTAAAATTTCGTTGGCTTGTTCAAATAGTGCCTTAGCACTCTCTGAATTATCGTATAGTTCTTTACCCATTCCAACAAATTGAGCACCTTGGCCCGGAAAAACGTAAGCTTTCATAAATATATAATTTTCAATTATTTCTATTTCAAGAGCAATTATTGCCCATAAAAAACGGGCAAATTTGCCCGTGCAATGATATAAAATATTTTTCAAACCCAAAACAAGTGCCAAGATACTAACTACTAGTTCTTTGTGATTATCTTATTGTTTTCTATCACCTAAAAAGCGTAATAGGAAAAGGAACAAGTTAATGAAATCTAGGTATAAAGTTAATGCTCCCATAATGGCAAGCTTATCAGAATCAGCACCACGATTAGGACCAATGGCCAAACCAATATTCTTCAGTTTCTGCACATCATAAGCTGTTAAACCAGTAAATATCAATACTCCTAATATAGAAATAATATATTCCATAGTTCCACTTTGCATGAAGAAGTTCACGATACTTGCTAATATAATCCCCACCAATCCCATCATTAAGATGGAACCAAATTTAGTCAAATCAGTCTTTGTTGTGTATCCAACCAAAGCCATCAAACCAAAGGTTCCGCTTGTCACAATAAAAGTAGAAAACACCGATGCTGAAGTATAAATTAGAAGTACAAAGCTCAAACTCATTCCCATCAATACACTAAAAACAAGGAATAATAATATCATTGAATTTCGTGACATCCTTTGAAATCGGGAATTCAAATAAAATACAAATCCTAGAGGAGCTAACATAACCACCCACCCAAGGATAGACATTCCTCCGGTTTCGTTAACCATTAGTCCCATTAATGATGGAGAACCTGCAAAAACATAAGCAGTAGCAGCAGTAGCAGCAAGCGCAATAAACATCCAAGCAAAAACACGCGACATAAAAGTCTTTGCTAATGTGGCAGATTCAATATTCTGATCGTAAGTTTGGCCATAGCCATTATTTTGTTGTATCATAGTTTTTAAATTTGAATTGTAACCGAACCATCCATAAAAATAATGCCAGCCTTATTGGCTTTAACAATTATTCAGAATACTTGTCATTATGACAGGTTAGAACTAATCAAGTGAATAAATTCTTCTCTAGTTTCTTTTTTACGGAAAGCTCCAGTAAAATCAGAAGTTGTAGTAACTGAATTTTGTTTTTGCACTCCTCTCATTGCCATACAAAGGTGTTTTGCCTCAATAACCACTGCTACTCCTAGCGGATTCAAAGTATCTTGAAGACAATCTTTAATTTGTGTAGTGAGTCTTTCTTGCACCTGGAGTCGACGAGCAAAAGCCTCAACAACACGAGCAATTTTACTTAAACCTGTTATATATCCATTAGGAATATAAGCCACATGAGCTTTCCCAATAAAAGGAATCATATGATGTTCACACATGGAATATAATTCGATATTCTTCACAATCACCATTTCTTTATAATCCTCTTTAAACATAGCTGATTTGAGGATGTCTTCCGGATTTTGATCATATCCTTGAGTTAAAAACTGCATAGACTTCCCAACTCTTCTCGGGGTTTCTAACAATCCCTCTCTTTCAGGATCTTCTCCTATAAGTTTTAGTATTTCGTGGTAATGGAACTGTAATTTTTCTAGCTTTTCGGGCTGCCAAGTATCTATTCTTTCGTAATCTAACATGATATTCAATTTTATTTATGCTTGTTGACTATTCACCCAAATACTCAACAAAATTATTCTCTGTTTCTTTAATCTTTACTTTATGTAATTGTGCGCCTAAGTTACCAACCTCCTCTGATAATTCTTCCCATACAGACATACATAACACCTCGGTAGAAGTAAACTTACCTTTTAAAAAATCTACCTCCTCATTTAAATTCTTATGATCTAGCTTATTTGTAATCTTTTCTCTGATTAACATTTTCAATTCCGTTAAGTTCACCAAGAAACCTGTTTCTGGATTTACTTTTCCCTTTATGGTTACAAATAGCTCATAATTATGACCATGCCATTTAGGATTAGAACATTTTCCAAACACTTCTGCGTTTTTTTCATCGTTATAATCGGCTCTGAAAAGTCGGTGTGCGGCGTTAAATCTTTCTCTGCGGGTAATATAAATCATTTATTTTTGTTTAATCATTTAATCACAAAGTTAATCAAATAATCGAGATAATACAATTTTAATAATTCTTTATGATTTGGGCTTATTAAGCATTTTCATAATAATAGTTAGTTCAAAACCTGTAAACAAGAAATAATTGATGAAGAATATAATAATAAATGCAACGGCATCGGCTCTATTCAAAAGCACATATACCAATATAACCCCAAGATACAGGAGTATCTTTATTGTGGTCATCATAAGAAATGCGAATACAAATTTCTTTGGATTCCCTTCTGTAGATTTCAACAAATAGCGATGCATGAGGATGGTAAAAGAGAGAAAGAATAGAATCACAAAAGGCCATGAATTACTTATCCACTTTGGATCTAGCTTTAGGCTAGCCAAGAATTGAAGGGCAGCAATAATGACGGTGAATATAACTAAGTTTTTAATAAACTTTTGAAATGTATCTTTCATGTTATTATTTTAATAAATCTTTGACTGAAATATATATGGCTAAAATCACTGACAATAATGATAAAACCACTGTAAAAACTGGGAATCCCCAATCCAGTAGCTCATCTAGCTTAAATCCACCGAAAGTTCCAAGTAAAATAATGGCTATCATTTGAAAAGCCATATTGGAATACCTGGCATAGGCATTAAACTTATCTTTTTGCTTTTGTTGTTTCATTAGCATTACTCATGTGACATTGCCCTGAGAAAACAGCACCTGCTTCTATTGCTATTCGTGAGGTCACCACATCTCCTTCCATTTTGCTAGTAGTGGCTAAGCTCAATAACTCATCAACCTTAACACTTCCTTTCACATGACCAGAAACATCAGCATTTTTGCAAATGATATCTCCTTCAACAGAACCATTTTTTCCTATAACAACTTTGCCTTTCGATTGTATGGTTCCTATTAATTTTCCAACTATTCTAAAGTCACCATCTGAGGTGATGTCACCTTTCACAATAGTTCCTGCTCCAATTGTGTTTATTGAATTGGTATCGTAATCGTTATTTTTTGCCATTGGGTTTTCAGTTTGCGTTTAGAAGGTATTATCTCATCAAGCGAATTTACTATTTTATATATTCTTTTTCAAATAGTTTTAGATATTTCTCAACGTCCTTATCCTGATAAAGTTTTGGATAGTTATCAAGAGAAATGACCATCTTTTTAAACTGGTCTTGTTTAGCATCAGGGAATACATAAGAACTAGTAATAATATCTCTATAATACACCATAGCATCTAAACCATTTGGAAACTGAGATATGGTAATCATATACCACTCTCCATCAAATACAAGGCCACTCACATTTAAATTATCTAAAGAATGTGATTTCTTATTATAATCAGAAATCCTAGTCTTCATGGCATTCATATTCATTTGAGCACTATTAAATATCAAAACAAAATGATGAGGAATATCCATTCGTACTTCATACATAGACATGGCCGCATCCATTTGCTCTTGAGCTTCCAATTCCTCCGGGCTTAAAGAGGCATTAGGATCATACAGACCAAGATTTGTCAAAATATTCTCAGCCAAAGGTCTGACTTCACTATTTGGATATTTTTCTATAAGTTTCTCTAAATTCACCGTCATGGAATCCACAATATCAGTTTTTGCCATAGAAATGGCTTTTAGATATAAGAATTTTGGAATAATCTCATGTTCCTCTTGAACTTCTAATGCTTGATCACTATTATAAACGACCATGGTATATTGGCCTTTTTCGTAGGCTTTATATGTTTTTTCGTATAAATCAGTTAAATAATTATGTTTTTTCTGAAGTTCTTTAAAATATTCTGGGTTTAGAATTAATTTAGCATAATCACTCTCTGGATAGCTTTCTATAATGATAGCTTGGTATTCTTCCATTCTCTCTTGATTTCCAATCTCTTTATAAAGCAGATATAATTGAAAATATACTTGAATGCTTAATTCATGTTCTTCCATATTTCTAGAATGAAAATCAGAAAAGGTCAAGATAGCTTCAGGAGATTTTTGTAGACTTTCTTTATAAATAAATCCTGCATTATACAATGCTTCACTTATTTTCTCATCAGAAGCTTCCATTTGCTCAGGAGTTAAAGGAATATTCTGCAAGTAATAATTTCTATCTTTAGGATTAGAACTAGGAGCAACGTAATTTGAATCCGCAATCATCAAACTATCTGCAATAACCTCTTCATCCATCTCATCATCCATTTCAAAATTAGTTTGTTGTTTATTGCTTAAGCGCCAATTATCCTCCAATTTTCTATTTCCCCATTTTGCAAGAAACTCTGAGTACCCCATACTCATAGCCTGAGTATTATAAAAATACCATCCTCCACCTACGGCAACTCCACCACCAGGTCCGTTACGACTTCTGTTTTGAGCACCCATGGCTATGGCTTGCTGACGTAATAATTCTTCTTCCCTTTGTCTTTCTTCTTCCTCTACCACAATTTCAATCAGAGAATCCACTAATGCATTCAATTCCGGTCGTGGCATAGCCGCCAATTTCTGAAGGGAGTCTTCTATTTGAACCACCGTTAGATGGTTGACCAAATCACTAATTATAGCCGTTTGTCTTTTAACGCTTTTATAATTAGGATAATCCTCAGGTAAAAACATCATAGCGGTATCATAATATGCACCACTCATTTGATAATTCTCTCTTTTATAAAATAAATCCGCTGCTGTTAATGAAGAAACTGCTTTTTGAAATTCATTCTCTACTGACTTAGCCACAGACAATCGCAGGTATTCTAGTGCTTGACCAAACTCTTCATCAATAACAGCAACTTCAGCCAATGCATAATATACCTGATCCAAATAATTGATATTTTTAGAATCTTTCAACATCTTCTTCAAACTCTTCACCAAATCTTGACTGTCCGAGGTTTCAGAATCATAGAGTTTCGCCAAATTGATTTTAGCATTGAATGTTGTTTTATAATCAGTATTCTTTTTTAATACTTTTTTAAACAGGTTTGTAGCCTCTTGCTTATTGCCTTGGTCTTGGTATATTTGAGCCAAGATAAATACCATTCTTGTATTGAGATTCTTTTCACGGATGTCAAAAATGGCATCCTTTAAAAATGGGATGGCCAACTCAGGAGATCCTTGCTTGATATATAAATCAGCATAAACAGCATTTACATCATGAGTCACATATCTTTCCATGTCTTCACGACCGATTTTGCTACTTAAAAGTTCTAAATAAGTTTCTGCCTTTTGATAGTTCTCTATCTCCACAAAAGTTTTTGCCAACCAAAGCATCGATTCATATTGTATTTCATCATAATGATATTTTTTTATAATGAAATCGAAAGTCATTCTCGCGCTTTGATATTCGTGTTTTAAGAAATATGCCTTTCCAATAAGGAAATAACTTTCAGGAACCCAACTGCAATATTCCCTATTTTTAAACCACATGGTGTGTCGTTGAGCCACCATGGAGCCTTTTTCTATAGCCCTATCGCTATAAGATGCCATACTGGAGCCCATACTTTCATCACCATAATTATAGACAGGAAGTATCTTATTATAATTATCTTCTGAATTTTCCTCTAATTCAATAGCTCCTTCTTTAAGGCTTTCGTTACCATTCCACCATCCATTATAATGTGCTGAAACATTATGGAAGGCCCTTCTAGTCCATGTATTCTTTTTGGTAGAACATCCTGAAACAATTGTACTTAATAGCACCAGGAGAACCAAAAAACGATAAAATTGTATATGTTGTAGTTTCAAAAACTTGTAATTTTCAATGGTTAAAGATTAATAGCCTAATAGGCACTATGAATCTAACTTCTTTTTTGCAAAAATATTTTATTTTTATGAAAAAACTATCACCCAAACATATAATAAATATCATTACGCATCTAGTTAAAGTTTATTTCAATTTTTAAGCAATTTTTTTTTCATCTTTGCACCAATGTCAGAAAAGGTAAAAAATAAGAAAAGGTTCACAAAGCTACGACATAAATACCGATTGGTGTTAATTAACGAAGACAGCTTTGAACAGAGGTTAAGTTTTAGATTATCAAGACTTAATGTATACTTCACCATTCTTCTGATTTCATTATTTTGGATAGGAATGATGATTTATTTAATGGCATTCACGAGTTTACGAGAATATATCCCGGGCTATACAGATCCAGGATTACGACAAGAAATTTATCATTTAGAATCTTCTTTGGATTCCTTAGAATATCAATTACACGCTAATCAGATTTATTTAAATAACATTAGGCGTATTTTGAATGGTCAAGATATAGATGAGGAATCACAAAATGATTTGAATGCCATTATTGATGTAAATAATATCGAAAATTATCGTTCAGAGGAAGATAGTTTATTAAGAGCTGAATTAGAAAACTTAGGAAGGTACAACATTTACTACCACGAAACTGAGGAGGTTTATAATGAAGATTTCTCTAAAGGACCTAAAGTATACTTTGCACCCTTATCAGGAGTTATCACCAATCAGTTTGATGCCAATAACTCTCATTTTGGAATAGATATTGTAGCTAAAAGAAACGATGCCATTAAAGCCATAGATAATGGCGTGGTCATACTTGCAGAGTGGACCTTAAATACAGGCTATGTGATTATGATTCAACACTCCGGGAATCTTATTTCGGTCTATAAACATAACTCCTCATTATTGAAGAAAACAGGAGAATATGTAAAAGCTGGTGATTTAATTTCCATAATTGGAAATACTGGTGAACAAAGTAGTGGCCCCCATTTACACTTTGAATTATGGATGGATGGTACTGCAGTTGATCCATTAAGTTTCATCTCCTTTTAATAAAAAAAGGGCATCGAAAACTTCTACACCCTCACTAACATTAATTACTTCAAAAGGATGCTTTAATATACCAAATACTGATCGTTACGATAACCATCTTGGTTTTTATACCAATCGGGATAATCTATTCCACCAGATTCAGCCCAATTGGCAAATTTATTATAGCCATTAATGATGGCTTCTTTTTCTTGCAAATAAATAAAATCATGGATGATATCTATACCCCAAGGAAGATTTGTTGTGTTTTTATAATATCGATTAGTATTTGGGCTACTATCATCATCTGCAGTCCCAAAGTAGTCTGTA
This sequence comes from Lentimicrobium sp. S6, assembly GCF_013166635.1. NCBI lineage: Bacteria > Pseudomonadati > Bacteroidota > Bacteroidia > Bacteroidales > Lentimicrobiaceae > Lentimicrobium > Lentimicrobium sp. S6. The sequence continues at coordinate 31,761 of NZ_JABKBZ010000039.1, forward strand.
TTTACAAGAGATGTTGGAGGAAAATCTGCAAAATGGACTTCTCTACCTCTTTCACCATTGATAAAGATAAATGGATTTAAATTACCAAACTGCTCAGGTTGAATAGGATTATTGTAGCTCAGGATAAATACCATCTCACCTGAGTTAACTTGGTCCCAAGCATCATCAAAAGGAATAATAACTGGTTTAGCTTGTCCAACTTCTAATCCTTTAGCATTTAATGTTACTATTCCCTCTGTTAATAATGAAGTAGAAAAACTTTCAATGAGAGACTCCTCCATTCCTAGTTCTATACCAAAACCATTATGAAAAGAACCACCTACATTTTTAATTTGGAGGTGAAATTCTGTTTCCACTATTTCATCGTTACTATTGGCGATATTGATAACTCTATAATTGATGATTAAATCATTAAAATCATAATCACCTTGATAAGGCCATAAGTCTTCAAAAGCATAAGATCCCCAACCGTAAATAGATGGTGTATATACATTATAGGCTTTATCGCCATCATTGGGATATTCATCATAAAAATCAATAATACCATCCCCATCGGAATCCGTTTCTTGCACTTGAGTTTCATCTAAAGGTAAATAAGTTAAATCATTAATGGCAACTATTAAATCTTGATATCGCCACTCCCAACCTCCAGTAATTTGATCCATAACCACTACTCTTCCTTTTCCATTACTTATAGAACCAATCCAGAGCTCACCATTTGAATCAAAAGTCATTGAAGTAGGATTAAATGGTAAATTCTCCGCACTAATTCTAACGGCATCATAAGTATTACCACCAGCAGGATCACACCTGTAAAGTCCAGAATAGGTAGACATAAATAGAACCCCATCTGCATCAAATGCCACATCTCCCCAACCTGAATTATGTAAACCATTTACATAAAAAGTTGAAATGACATTTCCATTTGAAGGGTCAACCGTTTGCACTCTATTAGAGGTGGAAAAATACAACAGTCCGTCTTCTTTTCTATATTCTAATCTTGGGCCACTAAGTCCGGTATAGCCTCTCTCTTCCCAAGATTCATTATCAATATCATAAGCATATAGCTTTCTTGAGGAGCTTCCTATTGTATATAAAACTCTACTCACGGGATCTATAGCACAAGTAACACTCCCTCCTGAGCTCGAAGGTAACTGTCCTATCACCACAAAATCACCAGTAACAGGGTTTAAAGTAAATAAATCAGCTTGAGCATTAACACCATAAATTACATCCACAGGATCTTCATTAGTAGATTTCATGGCTGTACTGGCATAAACAGCTTTATTATTAATTATTGGGACTATTTCACTGGTATAATAGCCTAAATCATTTTTAACTATATAAAGATATTCATAGTAAGATGGAATTGTAATATCGATTTCAAACTGACCTGTTTCACTCATGACAGTAGTAACTACATTATTCAGCTCATCGGTAATCTCCAACATTTCTGTTACCATTTCTCCACCTTCATTTTCATAGCTGACCTCCTCAAATACCACTTCATCGGTATAAAGATAGATGCTGTATTTATTTACTCCTGCTTTTGTTATTTTAAAATCATTGAACGATACCCTTACATCCTTCTTAGTCTCAAAACTAAAATCTTGTGGGATATCCAAATTTAATATTGGCTTATCAGTATTTATAGGCTGTTCCACTTCTTCTAATTTTTTTGTGCATGAAGAAAAGAAAAGCAATAACACTGCTATATTAATGATTAAAATATTGTTTTTCATAGTCTTGAGATCTGAAGGTTAATTAAACCATCAGGCAAAAACTACCTGAAGGTCATTTTTATGTAGCATTATATTTAGTAAACTAAATACTGATCGTTTCTATATCCATCTTGGTCTTTATACCAATCACCATATGATTGTCCACCAGACTCTGCCCAATCGGCAAAGCGGTTATAACCATAAATGATAGGTACTTTTTCTTGTAGGTATATAAAATCATGAATGATATCTATAGCCCAAGGTAAATTTGAAGCATTCTTATAATACCTACCTGTAGCAGCATTACTATCATCGTCTTGCGTTCCGAAAAATTCTGCACTTGCTAATGATGTTGGTGTATGATCAGATAGGTGAACCTCACGACTTCTATCTCCGTTGATAAAGATAAAAGGGTTCTTTGTTCCAAAGTCTTCTGTTTCAATAGGAGTAACATAAGTTATTACTAGTTCTAAATCCTGATCCGATGGATAATTATCCCAAGCATCGTCAAATAGCATCACTACTGGCTTAGCTTGGTTGGTTTCTAAACCTTTGCCATTCAAAGTCACAATTCCAGTAGTTAGACTACTTCCTGTCACATCTTGGATAAGTGATTCTTGCATATCTAATTCAATACCAAAACCATTTCTATAAGATCCTCCAACATTTTTAATTCCAAAGGTCAGCTTTGTTTCTACAATTAAATCAGCAGAATTATAAACATGTGTATAACGATAATTCAATACCAAATCATTGAAGTCATAATCCCCTTCATTTGGCCATAAATCCTCAAAAGCATAGGTTCCCCAACCATAAACAGAAGGTGTATATTGATCATATGCTTTATTGCTATCTTCTGGATATTCGTCATAGAAATCTATAATACCATCACCATCAGTATCAGTATCTGGGATTTGGTTTTCATCCAATGGCATCGTTGCTAAATCATGAATATAATTGTTTTCGAAAGACCATCTTTCTTCAAAACCTCCTGTTACAGTATCCATAATAAATGTTCTGCCTACATATTTATTCAATCCATCATCAAATACATTAGAGGCCCACCATAACTCTTGGTTTTGGTCAAAAGTTAATGAATTTGGATAATTTGGCAAATTATCAGCTGAGATTCTTGAGGTTTGAATGGTATTTCCACTCCCAAAAGCACATTTATATAATCCTGATTCACTAGAAATATACATGGTTCCATTATCAGCAAAACATAAATCGCCTCCATCTAAATCGTGTAGGCCTTGGACTACATAATAAGAAACCATGTGTCCGTTATCAGGATTAATTAATAATACATAATTACTAAAAGAATAATATAGCATACCATCGTTTATATTATATCCTAGTCTTGGGCCTTGATAATAAGTCTTACCTCTTCTATCCCATTCCTGTGTATTTAAATCGTAAGCATATAAATAATAAGGATAGCTGATCCCAATTGTATATAACACCTCATCAATAGGGTCTATAGCACAAGTCCAACTACCACCAGTTTGTGAGGGTAAGCTCGGTAAGATTTCAATTTCTCCAGTAATCGGATTGATTGAATAAAGGTCTCTGGCGCTATTCACAGCATAAAGCATAGCTGTAGGATCTTCTTTAGAGGATTTAAATGACCCAAAATCATCATCTTGAAATGAAATACTCATTTTATTTGAAGTAATTGGTATCAATTGACTTGTATAATGCCCCATATTATTTTTAACCACATATAATGTATCATAATAGGATGGGATGGTAATATTCAAATTAAAATCAGGATCGGATGTAATTTGAGTGGCATTTAGGTTATTAAGCACATCTACTAAAACACCGGATTGGCTGATAGCATCCCCATCATCACCTACAACAGAAGTTGTAAATGATGACCCTGCAGCATTATACAAATACACTTCGTATTTGATGTCCCCATCCGCCTTACTGGATTTAAAATCGTTTATAACAATTTGAATATCTTGCGAAGTTTCAAAGTTGAATGTTTCTGGAATAACCAAATCATTCATATCAGTAATAGTATCTGATGGGTCTACTGGTGCTGGGGCTGCAGGTTCTAGTTCTTTTGTACAATTGGTCATAAAAGCAAGAATGCCTATTAATCCCAATATCCATTTTAAATTTTTCATAATCTTCCTTTCAATAATTAATGTTCGTTTAATTTTTTTTGTAAATGATAGTATTTCAAGTTCTAATCAAAGATAATAAGTCAGGGTGGTGTGGTCAATACCAGTAACGAATCAAAATAATACACTTACGTATTAAAAGAGCCCTATTTAGGAATCCAACAGCCTAAATAGAGCTCAAAGTACTTATCTCTTAGTATATTGATCATCGTAATACGACTGATAATCGCCAGATGTCACATTATTTAACCAATCTGTATTCTCTAAATACCAATTCACTGTTTTCTCTAAACCCTCCTCAAATTGAAGGCTTGGCTTCCAACCTAGGTCTTTTTGAAGTTTGGAACTATCAATAGCATAACGGAGGTCATGTCCTGCTCTATCTTTTACATAGGTGATGAGCTTTTCACTTTCTCCAACTTCTCTTCCCAACTTTTCATCCATTATTTTACACATGAGTTTAATCAAGTCGATGTTAGTCCACTCATTATGGCCTCCAATATTATAGGTAGTACCAAGTCCTGCATTATGGAAAATGACATCGATGGCACGAGCATGATCCTCCACCCACAACCAATCTCTAATATTTTCGCCTTTTCCATAAACAGGAAGAGGTTTCTTATTTTGAATATTATTGATAAATAATGGAATTAACTTCTCTGGAAACTGAAAACTACCATAGTTGTTTGAGCAATTTGAGATAACAGAAGGCAATCCGAAAGTATCAAAATAAGCTCTTACGAAATGGTCAGAACTAGCTTTTGAAGCGGAATAAGGACTATGTGGATCGTAGGCAGTAGTTTCTTCAAACATTCCAGTTTCTCCAAGAGTACCATAGACTTCATCTGTTGAAACATGATAGAACAACTTTCCTTCATAATTATCTTTCCAGATAAACTTGGCGGCATTTAATAAGTTCACTGTACCAATCACATTCGTCATCACAAACTCAAGAGGATTGCTAATCGAACGATCCACATGAGATTCTGCAGCTAGGTGAATAACATGGGTAAATTGATATTCAACAAATAGTTTCTCTATAGCTTCAGCATCAACAATATCTGCTTTTACAAATTCGTAATTTGGTTTGTTTTCGATATCAGTTAAGTTGGCTAGATTTCCAGCATAAGTTAGTTTATCAAGATTCACTATTTTATATTCAGGGTATTTATTTACAAATAACCTTACCAAATGAGAGCCAATAAATCCAGCACCTCCAGTTATTAAAATATTCTTTTTAAAATTCATTTTGCGTATTTATTATTTAGTGTTTATTTTTTAAAGCTTTCTCCCAGTCCCATGCTGTCAGCATCATTTCGTCAAGCGTTTTTTCTGCTTTCCATCCTAATTCGTCATTAGCAAATTTAGTATCAGCAAATACTTGTTCTACATCTCCAGCTCTTCGTTCAACAATTTTATAATTGAGCTTTTCTCCAGAAACTTTCTCGAAAGAGTTGACAACTTCCAAAACAGAAAATCCATTTCCAGTTCCAAGATTGAAGATTTCTACTTTCTTTTTTTGCTTTTCTCCAATCAGGCGATCTACCGCAATAACATGAGCTTTTGCCAAATCTACTACATGAATATAATCCCTAATAGCAGTTCCATCAGGGGTATTATAATCTTCACCAAAAACCGACAATTCTTTTCTTAATCCAATAGCTGTTTGCGTAATAAAGGGAACCAAGTTATTAGGAACCCCAAGAGGCAATTCTCCTATCAAGGAGGATTCATGCGCGCCAATGGGATTAAAATATCTTAGAAGAATCGCATTTACATTGGTTACCTTAGCTGTATCTTGTATAACCTCCTCTGAAATTTGTTTGGTATTACCATAAGGCGACATGGCCATTTGAATAGGTGCATCTTCAGCTACTGGTAAAGCTTCAGGTTGCCCATAGACAGTACAAGAAGAAGAAAAAACTAAATTATCAATCTCTTGGACTTTCATATTCTCCAAAATATTAACTAAAGAAAATAGATTATTCCTATAATACATTAATGGGTCTCCAACAGATTCACCAACAGCCTTAAAAGCCGCAAAATGGATAATTCCAGAGATGTCATTATTTCTACTAAAAAAGTCTTTTGTTTTTTCTACATCAATTAAATCGAATTGTTCAAATTCAGGTCTTTTACCACTTATCTTTTCAATTTGATCTATAACCTGTATGTGAGAGTTACTTAAGTTATCAACTATAATCACTTCATAGCCCTTGTTTTGAAGTTCAACTACTGTATGTGAACCTATATATCCGGTTCCTCCTGTTACTAAAATTTTCATAAGCTAAAATTAATAATCTTCGTTTTGAATAATATTATAAATTTAAGAAAAGTACCTCAACAAAACAAGTGTAAATCAAAAATATTGTATTTCTATAATATTAGCAGCTGATATTTTAAATTTTTAAAAATAATTATTGCCATTAAAAAATCCGTAATTTTGCTGTAACTGAAAAACATAAATAAATTTGGAACAACTCTATATCTATAGTCATAAAAACAGCAAAAGGCTTCAATATATCTTAAAGCTTATCTTTAATGAATTAATGGGTTTAGATTATAAATTCACAACTAATATTGAGGAGTTTCGCTCAGCTGTGCATCCCAAATTTGCTTATACCAATAGCCCTCCAAATGATGCATTGTTTTTGTGCTGTAAAAACCTGCTTTTTGAAACTGATATCAGACATCAAGAATTGCAGTTTGTAGATTTTAAAGATATTCCATCTGCATTTCCTGTTTATCATAAAAAAAGCATATTACCTTTCGATATGTTTGCAGCATCATTTCTGTTCATTAGCAGATATGAAGAATACCTTCCTCATAAAAAAGATCACCATAAAAGATTTGTGGCTGCTGAGAGTTTAGCTTTTCAAAAAGGCTTCCTTCAAAAACCTGTTATCAATATTTGGGCTAAGGAGCTGCACCGAATACTAAAAGAGAAATACCCCATATTACCAGAGTATAAAGGAAGATACAAATTTACTCCCACCTATGATATAGATATTGCTTGGTCATTTAAAAACAAAGGATTAACCAGAAACTTTGGTGGTCTCATGAGAGACATTCTTCATTTTGATTGGAAGCAGGTTAAACTGAGAGTCCAAGTGCTTAATCATAAAGTTAAAGACCCATACGATACCTATCAAATTCAGCACAGATGGACAAAAAAATACAAATTAAATCCCATTTATTTTATTTTATTTGGTGAACTGGGGCCTTTTGATAAAAACATATCATTTATAAACAGCAATTTCCAAAATCTCATTAAAGATTTACGAGACCATGCTCAAATAGGTATCCATCCTTCTTATGCTTCTAACGAAAACCCTAAGCTGCTAAAAAATGAACTAAATAATCTTTCGGAGAATGTTCATATTGATATCACTAGAAGCAGACAGCACTTTTTAAAACTCGACCTCCCCTCCACCTATAGAAACTTACTTAATCTTGGTATTCAGCATGACTATACCATGGGGTTTGCAAGCCAAGTGGGGTTTAGAGCTGGCATTTGTGAATCATTCTTCTTTTATGATCTGGATCTAGAAACAGAAACCAAATTAAGAGTTCACCCTTTTGCAGTAATGGATGGAACCTTAAGAGATTATTTAAAAACAGATTCCGATAACGCTAAGAATATCATCAGTAATCTGATAAAAGAAGTAAAAGCTGTAGATGGTCATTTTATTAGCTTATGGCATAATGAATCCTTAAATAATCTGGACAAATGGAGCGGCTGGCTCGAAGTTTATGAACACCTTTTAAAAGAAGCCACCAAGTGATTAAATACCTGAGAAACAAGGAAATTAACACTGACAAGTGGGATGCCTGCATCGAGGATTCTATGAATAAGAGAATTTATGCATATTCATGGTATTTAGATCATGTTGCTCCTGAATGGGGCGCACTTGTTATGGATGACTACCAAGCTGTTTTCCCAGTAATTACTAGAAAAAAACTTGGCGTTTCTTACGCTTTTCAACCACCATTTACACAGCAACTTGGCATTTTCACTCCTTTATTATTGACTAGCGACCTAGTTCAATCTTTTATAAAAAAGCTTATTGAGCTTCATCCTCTCGTTCAAATTAATTTAAATATCCATAATAAAATATCATTCCCAGCAGATTATATTCACATGAACACCAATCATGAGCTTGATATGATTGAGTCTCATGAAGATTTAAAAAGGAAATATTCAAAGAATTTAAAACGCAATATCAAAAAAGCTCAAAAGGCTGAACTCACCATATTCAAAAACTTAAAACCTGAAATAATCATTGAATTATTTAAAAAAAATAAAGGTAAACAATTGAATGCTTATAGTGAGGAAGATTATTTAACTCTAACTCGACTCATATACAAAGCCATAAAAAAAGGAAGAGCTGAAATATGGGGTTCTTTCAATCCAAAAAATCAGCTCTGTGCTGGAGCCATATTTTTAAAAGAGGAGCGAAGAAGAATATTTCTATTTTCAGCTACAAACAAAGAAGCCAAAACTAATGGTGCCATGCCCTATTTAATTGATTCTTATATTGAATCCTATTCAGGTTCTCAAACCATACTCGACTTTGAAGGCTCAAACGAACCAAACTTGGCTAGGTTCTATAAAAGCTTTGGCTCCAATGTTATCCATTACCCAATTATAAATTATAACTCCCTCCAGTGGTATATTGCCATTCCTTGGAAAATTAAAAAATGGCTGAATAAATGAATCTTTTATATTCATGTGTAACTTTTTATGAATAACTTTCTCTAATGAAAGGATAAACGAAAGTGCAGAAGAGTTTAAATTGTACAAAATAATATAGAATTACTAATCAATCGTTAATGTGCAAACAAGTTGGACTAACCACCACTTAAAATAACTATATTTGTTCATCAAAAAATCCAAAAAAACAATTAATATGGTGCATAATTTAAGTAGCGAGATTTCTATTCTAAATCAGTATGTTTCAGAACTCAGAAATGTAAAAGTACAAAATGATAGATGGCGATTTCGTAAAAATCTAGAAAGAATTGGTGCCGTTATGGCTTATGAAATAAGTAAGCAATTAGAATATGAAGTTAACAACATAGAAACTCCACTTGGGGTAGCACAATGTAATCAACTAAAATCAAATGTGGTGGTAGCCTCCATTATGCGTGCCGGAATACCAATGCACAATGGTTTATTGAGTGTTTTTGATCATGCCGAGAATGCCTTTATTTCCGCATACAGAAAACATGAAAAAGATGGAAGTTTCAAAATAAAACTAGAATATGTATCAAAACCAGATTTAACAGATAAAATCTTGATTTTATGCGATCCTATGTTAGCTACAGGAGCATCAATGGGGCTTACCTATAAAGCACTCATTGAGGAGGCTAAACCCAAACACACACACATCCTATCAGCAATTGCTAGTAGTGAAGGTATCAATTATTTAGAAAGGAATTTTTCAAAGTCTGCTATCACTATTTGGTCTGCGGCCATCGATGATGAGTTGACAGCACAATCATACATTGTTCCTGGTTTGGGTGACGCAGGAGATCTCGCTTTCGGAAAAAAACTATAACCTTGATGCTAAGCTTGAGTGTAGTCTGGCATCACAAAATAATAAAAGATGAAAATCAATGTAAAAGAGAATATTAGAATCTCATTAGAATCGATTAGATCGCATTTTTTAAGGACTATCCTTACGGTTCTTATTATCGCGTTTGGAATTACGGCATTGGTGGGAATCTTAACCAGTATTGATGCCATCAAATACTTTTTCACTAAAGAACTCAGCATGATGGGCGCCAATTCATTTTCCATCAACAACAGAGGCATGAACATCACCATAAATGGTAAAAGAATCAGACCCAGAAACAATAGGATCATCAATTTTGAAGAGGCCAAACAATTTAAAGAGCAGTTCAAAATGGATGGTTACACCTCTGTTAATATTGATGGTACTTGGACAGCAACTGTGAAGTACGAGTCAGAGAAATCTCATCCCAACGTTAATGTAAAGGGAGTAGACAAAGAATACCTTTTCACTTCTGGTGAGACTATTGCTTTTGGTAGAAACTTTTCCGATCATGATATTCAATACGGTCAACATATGGCAATTATTGGTAGCGACATTGTAAAAACTCTATTTAAAAACAACGAAGATCCCATTGGCAAAATCATCACAGTTGGACCAGGGAAATACAAAGTAATTGGTGTAATCAAGGAAAAAGGAAGTAGTATAGGTTTTAGTGGAGACAGAAGTGTCTGGATTCCTCTTAATAACGTCAGGCAATACTTCTCCCGTCCCGATATGAATTACAGAATAAATGTACTACCCAATAAAGAAATGGATGTATCAGCAGCTGTAGGAGAAGCTACAGGTCTATTTAGAATCATCAGAAAGGATAAACTTGGGGATTTAGATAGCTTTGCAATTATTAAAAGTGATAATTTGGCAGAAATGCTTTTAGAGAATTTGAAAGCAATCAGTATCGCTGCCACAGTAATTGGTTTAATTACCCTTGCAGGAGCTGCCATTGGTTTAATGAATATCATGTTGGTTTCAGTTACAGAAAGAACAAGAGAAATAGGTATTAGAAAAGCTTTAGGAGCCACGGGAAAGATGATCAGATCTCAGTTTTTAATTGAAGCAGTAGTTATATCTCAAATTGGAGGTGTTGTAGGAATTATTTTTGGAATTGCAATTGGTAATTTAGTCAGTTTTCAGATTGGGAGTTCCTTTATCATTCCATGGAATTGGATGATAATCGGTGTACTCTTATGCTTTGGCGTGGCATTGCTATCAGGAATACTACCTGCAAACAAAGCAGCAAAACTCGATCCTATTGACTCATTAAGGCATGAGTAAGATTAAAATAATACATTTTAGATTTATTACTAACTCTTGAAAATCAGTAATAATAAAGAATAGCAAGGCATAACATAAAATAATAAGCAATCGAATTATTTTTTTTCAAATTTGCCTTGTAAAAATCAAATTAATAAACGTATATTTGCACTCATTTTTAGAAAACGACAAAACAATATAGACGATGGGTAAGCCAGCACTAATTCAAATAGTAGAAGATTCAGTAGAAATAAAGAAGTTCCCCGCTTTCAAAGCAGGTGATACTATAACTGTTACTTACAAGATTAAGGAAGGTAGTAAAGAAAGATTGCAGAATTTCCAAGGCGTCGTTATCCAGAGAAGAGGAAACGGACCAACTGAGACTTTCACAGTAAGAAAAATATCTGGAAACATTGGCGTAGAGAGAATCTTCCCAATTGCTTCTCCAAATATTGATGATATCAAAGTAATGAGAAGAGGTGTTGTACGCCGAGCTCGTATTTTCTATCTTCGCGGCCTTAAAGGTAAGAAAGCTAGAATCAAAGAAAAAAGAGGATAGTCTTTTTTCTTTCAAAATAAAAACAACCCCGTTATCGGGGTTTTTTTGTATCATTTATTTTTTTAAATTATTCAATCTTATGGAAACAAATACAGTAAGTTCGAAAAATGTAATGGAAATGCTCACCGTTGCAAATGAGTATTGCCATTTTATAGAAAAAGCACATGAATACGAAACCAAAGATATTCTTGATTATCTTCAAAAGATGTTTTCTCTTCTCTATTTGAAAGGTGCATTATTACCAACAATAGAAGTTCAAGTTCCGGAAGCCAATGAGAGGTTTGTTACAGAGCAAACTTGGGAATCTATTTTTAATGAGCTTAGAAACAAATTCAAACCAAATGATGAATTCTGGGTAATGGATCATATAGATTTCAATGATAACGAGCCCATTAAGGCTAGCCTGGCTGACAATTTAACTGACATATATCAAGATCTAAAAGACTTCGTATTACTCTATGCAAAAGGCACCGATGCTGCCAAAGAAAATGCAGTGCACGATTGTAGATTATTCTTTCAAACACATTGGGGATACCGATTGGTTCAGTCCCAAAAGTATATTCATCATTTAATGAATGCTGATATTAAAAAGCAACAGAACGATATCTATTAGCCTCTTGAAGTACCAAATATTAAAAAGCTTTGAAACTAAGTTCATCTAGTTTCAAAGCTTTTTTTATTCCAAAAAAAAAAAAACAGAACCTCATAAAAAAGATTCTGTTCTAATTATTTAAGAATATGATGGAACTATTCGCTCCACATTTTTTTGTATTTAAAATAAGCCATTACCGATACTATGAAAATGACCCCTAAAGCATAATACACAAAATTAGGAATTGGCATCGGATCACCTGAAGCATAACTATGCAAACCTGATAGGTAATAGTTTACTCCAAAATAAGTCATCAAAACACTAAAGTACCCAATTACAGTCATCAAATTAAGTGCATAAACCCCTTTTAAACCTGGAACATATCGCATATGAAGAATAAAGGCATAAACCAAAATCGTAACCATTGCCCAAGTCTCTTTTGGATCCCAACCCCAGTATCGACCCCAACTTTCGTTGGCCCAAACACCTCCTAAGAATGTCCCAATAGTCAATAGATAAATACCAACTATCAAAGTCATTTCGTTAATCTTAGTTATTTCATTGATTTTATCTTGAATCCTAAGTCTATTGCTCTTGTTCATAAGTAGAAGAAAAACCAAGTTTAAGAATCCCATAAACATTCCCATTGCAAGGAAACCATAACTGGCAGTAATAATAGCCACATGAATTGTCAACCAATAGGACTTCAAAACAGGAACCAAATTTGTAATCTCTGGATTCATCCAACTTAAATGAGCCACATACATAATTAATGCCGCTAAAACAGAAGTTGCAGCCAAGGCAATTGGACTGTTTTTATAGAAAACCAAACCAGCTAAGATAGTAGCCCAACCAATAAAAATCATTGACTCATAACCATTACTCCAAGGAGCATGACCAGCAATATACCACCTCATTCCTAATCCAAAAGTGTGAGTCACAAAAGAGAGCAAAACTAGAATTGCTAATACGTGAACCGTCCATTTCATTTGGAATTTTGGCATCAACACCCTTACAAAAAGAAGAACAAGCATAATAAAACCGAAAATACCATAAGAGGCAAATAATCTATCGAAAATATTAATCTTATTATACTTAATCTCAAGGTTCATTTTCTCTAAATCAGCAAGCTGTGTAGGAGAATACTTTTCTTGAAACTGTCTTATTCCTTGCAGCATTAGGTTGGCATCGGCATAATTACCTGATTCTAAACCCGCTCTAAGGCTTTGGAAATAGAAGTTAGTAACAGAGGCTACAAAATTAGAATCTTGGGCTTGATATTGATTAAAAGGGCCATTAGGTGAAGTCCATGTAGTATTAGCCTGACCAGGAACCGGGAATATCTTTAAGAAATCCATCTTCATGGCCATGTAAAACACATTCACTCGCTCGTCAACTTTTATCACATCTTTATCTAAAGTCCCTCGTTCGGCAGGCTTCTTCTGATAGGCTGCATCTACATATTTCGCTAACTTGTATCCTCCACTATTTGCATCAAAGAAATCAACAAACCTAGCTCTAGATGCATCATTCCCTATTATCTTTTTTAATTGGTCATTACTTACCTTAATAATTTCTTGTTTCGCCCAATAATCAGGGTTTATCATCATTCCTAACAGAACTTGGTCTGTATTTAGTCCATCGAATGTTACTTTTCTACTAAATTTTCTTACAACCTGACTACTAACAGAATTAAAAGGCTGGAAACGACCACTCCGCCCCTGTACCAATAATTTAGATAGTTCATCAACTTGTTCGGTTGGAATATCCTTAACAATACATTTTTCACTATTCTGCGCATTAGCCCAATTCGGTATAACTACAAAGAGTAATAAAACAGATGAAGTAGCCATAGTCTTCTTCATCATTAATCTGAATCGACTGTTTTTTGCAAATAAAGCAAAGAACATTCCCAGAGACATTAAAAGATAGCCCAAATAGGTTACTATCATTCCAGCATAATCGTGATTAACACTTAATACTGTTCCTCTTTCATCTTGATCATAGGAAGATTGAAAGAAACGATATCCCCTATGGTCTAAAACATTGTTCATAAAGATTTTATAATCCATTTCGATATTTTGTGAAGGATCAATTAAAACAACATCACTAGAATAACTACTTGGGCTGTTCGATGCAGGATACCTTTCTAAATGAAAATCAATAAGTTTAATACTAAAGGGAAGCTCAACTAACTCAGAACCATAACTTATAGTAACAACGTCTCCATCTATTCTGAAATCTTTAGGAGCAGCATATCCTGCCATTCCTAATACATAACTAGAAACCAATTCCTCATCATTCTCACTAAAAACAGAAAAATGAATCGCATTTAAAGAATTTGATTTATTATTAGAAGAGGTTACACCCAATCGAGCTTGGGGATAATATTCACTAAATACCCAACTAAAATCACCTAAGGAATATAGTTTTTCGAGCACGATAGCATGACGAGCACCAGCAGGCAAAGATTCTTTTTGGCCGGATAACATATCGAAGAAAACAACACTATCATTGGCTACAAATTGCAATTCACCATCATTTAACTCTATATTAATATCTTGCGATTCTTCACTATAAAAACCAAAGGACTCTCTACCTAATTCTAAGACCTCACCTTTTGATACGGAATAATTCTGAAATTTGCCGTTTTTTCGAAGTGATATTTCAACCATGGGACTTCCCCCTTCTGATTTATCAATATACTCCATAGCATTTGGCACAAAGTCGGAGGTATGCAAAGTATATTCTTTATCATTATGATCAAAACCTACCTTTACTTCGTCTTTACTAACTGACGAAAACAAAACCTTCTTTTTTGCTAAGACTTCTCCCTGAGCATTCTTAACCATTACATAAGTATGTTCAGATAAAAAAGTATTAGACTGACTACCTTCTCTAATACTCATGGTACCCTCATAACCAACATAACGAGTTAAACCCGCACCAATAATAATTAACAAAAATGAAATATGAAAAATGAACACACTCCATTGTTTTGTTTGCCAAGGTTTAATCTTGATTGAATTAAAAATCAAGTTGATAAATATTAATCCAATAATAGCTTCAAACCAAATTGAATTATAAACCAAAGCTTTCGCAGCTATGGTTCCAAAATCGTTTTCAATAAAAGTTGCTATACCAATTGCAAAGGCAGATACCACCATTAATACTCCGGCAATCTCCATGCTAAAAACATAGTTGATTAGTTTTTTCATAAATTTTTTTTAATTCCCCATTTAAGTAACAAATATCCACAAATAAAACGAAAGGCCAAGCCATCCATTTGAATAGTTAATAAATTAACAGAAAATTTTGAAATCAAGCTTCACTACTTAATAATAACAGTATTCATTAAATGCAAGATTGATATTTCAAAACTAAATTAGACATTTGAATACCTAAATAAACAATTTGTACAAGATTGTTTTTCAACACTATAAATATTATTCATATTTAGTCTTATAACAGATAAATTTAATGACAATAGGTATTATACTGAGTTTTATAAAAACAGTCTTTTTTTTTACAAAAATCAATTGACTTTTCAAAAAAGCATGTAAATTTGCACTGTTTTTAAATAAACAATGTTATTTATTTAACACATTATTACTACCTTCATAAATTAGGTTTTTGTTATAGAATTTAGGTTTTTTGGTTAACCTCCCGAGCCCTTCGGGAGGTTTTTCTTTTTTAGTAACTAAAGTTCTGCATCTTCATTTAGTTTTGAGTTGTTAGACACCTAAACTCAAAGATTCGAAGAATCACTGCTTTAAATCTATAGTATTTGAATTTAGTGCATTGCTGATTTCATTTGTTATCACAATTCAATATTCGCTAAAGGTTCAAACCCTATTGATTTACTCCAAGAGTGAAACTTGAGACATTAAATCTCATACCTATTCGAATATTAATAAACTGCATAAGGATAAGAAATTGCTTTCAATTCACATCACCACTTATAATTTAAACTTCAATCTTTATAAACACTCAGACATAATATTAATTACAATACTGAAATCTAATTGCTTAGCATCTCTATTTACAACATACAAATAGTATGATTTCTATCCAAAAAAGTTGATATTACGATCATTATTCCTTTTATTTGCATTAATGAAATAGTATGAACAACTTTTTTAATTGAAATTTGTCTAATCATTAAATTAATCTAAAATATCATTTTGTATGAAAAAATTTACTTGGAGTGGATTATTAGCCCTTATGATGCTTTTCAGCATTCAAACTCAGGCTTATAATTCAACAATTTCTGTCTCAACAGAAAAAACCAGCAGCAAAGTTGTACAAAGCAACTCTGAGGCTATGAATCTAAAATTCCATTTTGGGGACATTCAAACTATGGATGTAAAAACTTCACAGGGAATTTTTACTGAGTTACGTATGGATGGGGCTTATTCTTCTAATTTAATTGGAGAACCTAAACTTCCAGTACAAAGAAAATTAATCGCTATTCCTTTTGGAGCTAAAATTAAAGTAGAGGTGAATAACTTTACCGTTTCTACTATTGACTTGAACGAAAAAGGAGTTAATTATCCGTTGATGCCATTACAATATGACATTCCTAAAAGCATGGATGTAGATGATATTCCTTTTGAATACAATGAACAAGCCTATGCATCAAAAAGCTTCAACCAAAGCGAGATTGCTAGTGTTGAAATTTTAGGAGTAATGAGAGGTGTTAGATTGGCAAGAGTAACTGTTGAACCCATCCGATTCAACCCTTCTACAAACCAATTAGAGGTTTATAATGATATTGATATCACCTTATCTTATGAAGGTGCTGACATTGCAAAAACACAGCAAACTTTTAAAAACACCTATTCCCCTTTCTTTGATGTGGTTTACAAATCACTTTTAAATGTAGATGATGTTTATGATGAGCATCCTGACCTTTTAACTTTCCCTGTAAATATGTTAATTGTTGCAGATCCTATGTTCACAGAAACACTACAACCATTCTTAGAGTGGAAAACAAAAATGGGTTATGAGCTAACTGTAGCTTATACCGACGAAATTGGTGGTTCTACAAGCGAAATTCAAACTTGGGTTCATGATCAATATGCTGAAGGATTTGCAGCAGGTAATGCTCCTGACTTCCTAGTTATTGTTGGTGATGTTCAACAAGTTCCTGCAAGTGCTACTGGTAGTTCTAGTAACAAAAAAACTGACCTTTATTATGGTTCAGTAGATGGTGACTATTTCCCAGAAATGTACTACGGACGTATGTCTGCACAAAACACAACTCAACTCGAGAATATGTTGAATAAAATCATTCCTTATGAAAAATATGAAATGGATGATCCAACATATCTAGACGATATAACATTAATTGCTGGCGCTGATGGCACATGGAATCCTAGAGTAGGACAAGCAACTATAGATTATGGAACAGAGAATTATTTCAATGCAGAGCATGGCTATGATGACATTTGGGTTTACCTAACTAGTTATTCAGGATGTTATGATCCTGAAAGAATTGCTGTAGGTTTTATCAATTATACTGCACACTGTAGCGAAACTTCTTGGGCAGATCCAGGTCTAAGTATTGCTAATGTTAACAATTTCAGTAACACTGGTAAATATCCTCTTGCTATTGGTAACTGCTGTTTAGCTGCCGATTTTGGTACCAACGAATGTATTGGTGAAGCATGGATTAGAGCAGAAGACAAAGGTGCTGTTGGATATATTGGTTCTTCACCATCCTCTTATTGGTTTGAAGATTTCTATTGGTCTGTAGGTGCATTTCCTATTTCTGGAAATAATGATGGTTACGTTCCTACACAAGAAGAAACTACTTTAGGTGCCTATGATGGTGCTTGGGGCGAAAGCTATTTCTGCCAAGACGCACTAATCTTTGTAGGTAACTTAGCGGTAACTGAAGTTGACATCCAAGGATATGCACAACATTCTTCACCAACTTATTACTGGCAAGCTTATAATACTTTTGGTGATCCTTCTTTAATGCCTTATCACACACAAGGTAGCGATAATGTAGTCAACCACATGGACATTGTTCCTATTGGTGTTACTGAATATGAAGTTAGTGCTGAACCAGGTTCTTATGTAGCTATTAGTAAAGATGGCGTTCTTCACGGAACAGGTCATGTTGACGCTAGTGGTAGCGTTATGGTTGAAATGGATCCTATCCTTTCAGGTGGAGACGTTGATATCGTTGTTACAAGATCTCAATATATTCCTTATATGGAAGTTATTCCTGCTGCTGCACTAGAAGGACCTTACCTTACTGTAAGCGAATTCACATTTAATGGTGGAAACGAAAATGTGGATTACGGAACTACTGTTTCTATGGACATGGATGTAAAAAACCTAGGCACTGACCCTGCAACAGGTGTAACTGTTACCATTAGCGGTTCTGACCCATATTGTACATTAACAAGTGCAGCTACTATTACTGTTGGTGATATTGCTGCTGATGAAGTAATTAACCTAACTGATGCCTTCACATTCGACATTGCTGACGATGCTCCAGATATGTATAGCGTTTCTCTTGACCTCGTTATCGAAGGTACCGCTAAAGAAACTTGGGAATCAACATTAAACTTCAATATTTATGCTCCAGTTCCTGAATTTGGTGCTTACACCATTGATGATGCTGCTGGAAACGGAAACGGCAGATTGGATCCAGGTGAAACTGCAGATATCACAATTAACACTTATAATAATGGACATGCAGCTTCATTAGCTGGTACTTTAGGTGTTTCTTCTTCAAGCTCATTTGTTACTATTAATACAGCAAATGTCGATGTTGCTGCTATTGATGCTGAAGGTATGGAAGCTGTTACATTCACAATTTCTACAGAAGCCTCTACTCCTATTGGTACTTTAATAGACATTAACCTTGACTTGGCTGCTGGAAATTACACTACTAATATGCTAATGCAAGAATTAGTTGGTTTAATTTTAGAAGATTTTGAAACTGGTGATTTCTCTGCTTATGATTGGCAATTTAACACCAATGCCTGGTCTATTGTTGGTGCTGATGAAGCTTATGAAGGTGAATACGGAACACGTTCTGCCGCTATTAATCATAACGAACAATCAGTTATGGAATTAGATTATACCGTAGCTGCTGAAGGTGATTTCTCCTTCTATTATAAAGTATCATCTGAAGGCAATTATGACAAATTGAAATTCTATATTGATGGTACTATGCAAGACGAATGGTCTGGTGAAGTAGCTTGGGCTATGGCCGAGTACACCTTAACTGCTGGAGATCACAACTTGAAATGGGAATACATGAGAGATGGTTCCGCCGTAAGTGGTGAAGATTGTGCTTGGGTTGATTATATTGTTTTCCCAGCAAGTAGTGATAATGTTTTAACTGCTGCATTCAATGCTGATGATGTTAACCCATGTGATGGTGGAACTGTAGGATTTACTTCTACCTCATTAGGTGAGGTTACTTCTTGGAATTGGACCTTCGAAGGTGGAACTCCAGAAACTTCAACAGACGAAAACCCAAGTGTTACCTATGCAACTCCTGGAAATTATAATGTTGTTTTAGAAGTAAGTGACGGAGCAGAAACTGCAACTATCACAAAAGAAGATTTCATCACTGTTCATAACTGTACTGGTGTTGAAAACTTAGAAGCTGCTATTAGCCTTTATCCTAACCCTAACAATGGTGTATTCTTCCTAGATATCCAAGGAATGAAACAAGCTAACCTAACTATTGTTAATGCTTTAGGAACTGTAGTATATGAAGAGTCTAATTTAACTGTTGACAACAGCATGAAGCGTATTGACCTTAGCCAAGAGGCCGAAGGTGTTTATATGCTTATCGTTGAAAATGACAATCAAAGAATGATTGAAAAGGTTATTGTAAAATAATTCTTATCATATGAATATTAAAAAAAAGGGTTTGACAAAGTCAAACCCTTTTTTTTTGTGTCAAACTCACAATAATCTTTTTAAGGGGTCACATTAAAAATTATGGGGAGCAATGGTTTTTAGCCTTTTCATAGTTACAATGCTATTAAGCAATAATAAACTTAGGAATTAGGCGGGGTGGCTTTTCCCAAACACGGCGAAGTGTAATCGGTGAATTATAGAATATTAGATTTTTCAGCAAAGGGCT
>NZ_JABKBZ010000003.1:0-182623 GCF_013166635.1 Lentimicrobium sp. S6
TCGAGGACAAGAGCTATCGTTTTAAAATCTTCAACCGTTGGGGCAAGCAGGTTTATGAAACCGATAACTACCTACAACCTTGGGATGGCATTGATGAAACCACTGGCGAAATTGCTCCGATTGGTGTGTATGCCTATGTGATAGAACTGGTTGACCTGAATGGTAATGTGGAGACTTATAAGGGTTCTGTTACTTTGATTTTGTAGCTTAGGGCGAAGAGTATAGAGCTTTATTAAAAAAACTCTGAGGACTGGACTTGACCTGGTTTTAGGAGTTTTTTTATTAAAATAAGAAGCCAATCTCTCTTTTATTTTAACTGTTTTGTCTTCCTGAATTGGAATTTATGATATTTAATTACGATGTAAAAAAACTGACCTGAATATTTTTCCACTTGCCCTTTCAAACAATATCTGTAATTTAGCGTTTATATAGAAACAAAAATTGCAGATGAATTTTTTTCAACAAACAGGTAGGTATCTGTTATTTATGTGGCAAGTTTTATCTAAGCCAGAGAAGCGTAAAGTGTTTTATAAGCAATTGATGACCGAGTTTTATGCTATTGGTGTAGATTCTTTTGGCATAGTAGTTATCATCTCTGTGTTTATGGGAGCTGTAGTATCTATATTAGTAGCTTATAATCTTGACAATCCTCTTATTCCTATGAAAATGATTGGTTATTCCACCAGGGAAATGGCCATTTTGGAATTTAGTCCTACCATGATTAGTTTGATTCTGGCCGGAAAAGTAGGTTCTAGTATTGCTTCACAAGTAGGAACCATGAGAGTGACAGAACAAATTGATGCCCTAGAAATCATGGGAATAAATCCAGCAAACTTTTTGGTATTCCCTAAGCTCATTGCAGCCATTCTAATTCATCCAGCATTAATTGTGTTCTCTATGGTGGTCAGTATTTTTGGTGGTTTTATAGTAGCTTCTCTAACTAATCTTTTCACCCCTGATGAATATATACAGGGTTTGAGATCTTGGTTCGATGCTTTCACCGTGTTTTATGCTTTAATTAAAACGGTGGTGTTTGCTATTATCATTGTGAGCATTGCAGGGTTTCAAGGGTATATTATCAAAGGAGGTTCTATTGAGGTGGGGCGTGCCAGTACTAAAGCTGTAGTTTATGCCAGTATTTTAATAATTGTTTTCAATCTAATTTTAACACAAACTATTTTAATATGATTGAAGCCATAAATATATCGAAGAGCTTTGGAGAACATCAAGTTCTAAAATCTGTTTCTGCTCAATTTGAGAAAGGAAAGAATAACCTAATTATTGGTAAGAGTGGGGCAGGGAAAACTGTTCTATTGAAATGTTTGGTCGGATTACATGAGGTAGACGATGGTCATATCGATTTTGATGGTCGAAACTTTTCAGAAATGAAAATGAAAGACCGCAAACAGATTCGAAAAGAGATTGGAATGTTATTTCAAGGAGGAGCTTTATTCGATAGCTATAATGTGGAAGATAACGTGATGTTTCCTCTCAATATGTTTACCACCATGAGCGAAGAAGAAAAGCTCGAACGAGTAAATCTAGTTTTAGAACGAGTAAAATTGGTTAATTCTAATAAATTAATGCCAGGAGAATTGAGTGGTGGAATGATTAAACGTGTTGCCATAGCTCGTGCCATCTCCAATAGTCCAAAGTACCTGTTTTGTGATGAACCCAATAGTGGACTTGATCCTAATACAGCAGGTGTGATCGATGACTTAATTGCCGAGATTACTGAGGAATATGATATTGTGACCATTGTGAATACCCATGATATGAATTCTGTTTTAAAGATAGGGGATCATATTTCATTTGTAAATGAAGGCCAAATTTGTTGGCAAGGAAACCGAGATGAAATTCTAGATTCAGATAATGAAATATTAAATGATTTTGTATTCTCTACAGAATTAACTAAAAGATTAAAACAATCAAAATATAGATAAATGAGCATATTAGATATTGTTTTTATAATTCCAGTGGTTTGGATGGCATATGTGGGTTTTAAAAAGGGATTAGTGGTAGAGTTATCTTCCTTAGTTGCTTTATTACTTGGGGTTTTTGTGAGCCTTTATTTCTCCGATGTTACAGCAGAGTTTTTAAAAGAAACATTTGAACTAAAAACAAAGTACCTCTCCTTAATCAGTTTTATTGTTACCTTTATTTTGGTGGTGATTGCTGTTAATCTAATAGGAAAGTTAGTTGAAAAACTAGTTGATATTGTGGCTTTGGGCTTTTTAAATAAAAGTGCTGGGGGAGCTTTTGGAGTATTAAAAGCAGCAGTTCTACTTAGTTTTGTCCTTTTCTTTATCGAAAAAGCAGATAAAAAGAAAGTTATTATCAGTGAGGATTTATCCGAAAATAGCTTGTTCTATCCCTATGTTCAGCCCATAGCAGATCATTTAATCAATATTTATGGAGATATAGAATTTGATTTCGATGCAGATGAGTTAAAAGAGAAAGTCTTGCATCCAAATATATAGTGCTGATTATGTTTGAAAAGTAAAGGCAAAAAAAATGCAGGCTATCTTGGGGGAAGCCTGCATAAACCAAAAATCAAAATCAAATCATTTATTCAATGTGGCCAGTTTCACAACTAGCTGTTGTATGAGAAAATTATGTGTTAATCATTGATGCAAATATATAGCCTCTAGCTTCTTGCAATTGTTAAGCGCTTATAACAAGCGTTAAAGAGTGTTAAACCAGTAGTTTCCACATTTTAAGCTTTTATCTTTGCTAAAAACAAAGACCATTTGAATAAGAAAATCATATACTTTATAATCAGCATTATGTCTGTGACATTAATCCTTTTAGTGGTCATTCAGGTGTACTGGATAAAGAATGCGATTATGGTTCGAGAAGCCATCTTTAACAGGGATGTGAATAAGGCTGTAGAAAATGTGGTATTTCAGCTCGATAGAATCGACAGAACAAAAATGATTTCTTTGAGAAAAGAAAAGCTGGATAGAGCTAGAATGAAATGGATTAAGCAAGATTCTCTTCAAACTTTTAGGATAGAAGACTTAAGTCAATGGGGGAGCTCTCAAATAATAGGACCAAATCCAGCAATAGGTAGTAATTTCCAAACTGGAAAGCTGATTGAAAGTATGTTCTCTAATGTCACTAAAGACCGTGGTCTCATCGAGAATCGCGTGAGTAGGAGTCTTGTAGATAGTTTATTGAAGATTGAACTTAGGATAGCAGGAATACATACCAAATATGAGTTTGGTATTTATAGTCCCATGAGGAATGCATTGATTCATCAAAAAACAGGTCAGTACCCAGAAGAATTAATGGGTTCGAGTTTTCGATACCTGTTGTTTCCAGGAGAAATATTTAGTCCTCAAAATTTATTAAAGATTTATTTTCCCAACGAAAGGTCTTACCTTATTACTAGAATCTGGGTTTTATTGGCTTTATCAGTTGTATTGATATTGACCATTATTATTTCATTTACCTATGTGATTACCACAGTTTTTCGGCAGAAGAAATTATCAGAAATAAAGAATGACTTTATTAATAATATGACCCATGAGTTTAAAACACCTATTGCAACTATTTCCTTATCTTGTCAAGCATTAACAGATAGCGATGTGGCAAAAAACCCAGTGGTCTACGAAACCTATCTCAATATTATTACAGAAGAAAATAATAGATTGGCAGGCATGGCCGAAAGAATTTTACAAAGCGCTCGTCTGCAAAAAGGAGAAGTAGTTTTAAAACCTGAAGATATTAATATTCATGATGTCATTAGTGATGCCATACAAAAGGTAAACCTTCAGGTGGAGAAAAAAGGTGGTAAAATAAGTATGGAACTAGAGGCTGAAAACCCAATGGTTTTTGCTGATAGAATTCATATCACCAATATCATATTTAATTTATTGGATAATGCGAATAAATACACACCATGGGCTCCTATTCTTTTAATTAAGACAAAGAATATAGGAGAAGGCATCATTTTTAGCTTAAAAGACAATGGCATTGGAATTAGTAAATCTAACCAAAAAAAGGTATTTGATAAATTATTTAGAGTACCTACTGGGAATGTTCATAATGTGAAAGGTTTTGGTTTGGGATTGAGTTATGTAAAAACAGTGGTGGAAAAACACCAAGGAAAAATTACAGTGGATAGTGAAATTAAAAAAGGTAGTACATTTAGTGTATACTTACCATTAAAACAATAAGATATGGAAAATAAAAATTTGAATATTCTGCTTGCAGAGGACGATAAAAATTTAGGTACAGTATTGAAAGCTTATTTAGATGCTAAGAATTATCAGTGTACCCTTTGTGTTAATGGTAAAGAAGCACTCGAGAAATATAAGGAAAATGAATTCGATTTCTTAATTCTTGATGTGATGATGCCAGTAATGGATGGGTTTACTTTAGCTCGCGAAATAAGAGAAACCGACCAGAATACACCAATTCTGTTTTTAACTGCCAAATCACTCCAAGAAGATGTAATGGAAGGATTTAAAGCAGGGGGCGATGATTATTTATCGAAGCCATTCCATATGGATGAGTTATTGGCTCGTATTGAAGCTATTTTGAGGAGGGCACAGGCGAAAAAAACAGCTAAGCAAGTAGATTCATACACTATTGGTAATTATTCTTTCGATGTAATCAGACATATTTTGAGCATTGGTGGAGTAGACCAAAAGTTAACAAGTAAGGAAGCTGCTTTGCTAGAGCTTTTATGCGCTAGTAAGAATGAGACTTTAGATAGAAGTGAGGCATTAAAAAAGATTTGGTTAGACGATAGTTATTTTAATGCAAGAAGCATGGATGTATACGTTACCAAATTGCGTAAATATCTTAAAGGAGACCCTACTATCGAAATTTTAAATGTACATGGTGTAGGATTTAAGCTCATCACTTCGGATTAGTATCCTCCACATTTTTAATTTCTTTTTTATCTGGACCCTTAAGGAATTGGGTGAATAAATAACCTTGGTCAGCCAATTCTAATTGGTGTTCATTGATAAAATCTCTAATACTATTACTGGCCACTGAGTAAGTGATTCCGTAATTGATGTTTTTCTTTACTTTTACATAAGAGTTTCCATTGTAGGGCATGCTGGGATTATACTTTCTAATATGGCTTTCCTCCTCTGGGACCAGGATGTTTTCATAGTTTGCAGCTACTGATTTGGCCATACCCACCATTTCAAAATTGGGAACTCCATCTCGGATGGCTAAAACTATTCCTCCGCTAATCCCCTTATTAAACAAAGCATCAATTAAGAAGTTTTTCTTGTGCTTTCCGCCAGGCGTACTTACTATTCCTCTTGTTATCATTTGGTAACCTGATGGATAGCCCATGATATATACAAAACTACCCCATTCCAATTCGTCAGAGTTCCCCATAGGATAATTAAATACATGTACTTCTCGTTTTCTATCTTTATCCACTTCTTCTCCCAATATTGCAATGTCTTGATCTTCATCCATCGCTAATATTTTGAGGTTTTTACTGATGGGAAGGTCTCTCACATAATTAAGTTGACGGCTCTTAACTGAAAAAGTTTGAATGGTTTTTACTTCACCTTTTTTGAATACTTCATAATACCCAATAATGGTATCCGGATAATTGATAATATGAGCAGAAGTTAATAAACCTATTCTTTCGCCATCATAAAATATCACTGTGGCTGTTCCGATGACACTTTCTGAATCAAATTGTTTGATGATATCATCATTACGCAAGAATTTCTTATCAATCATATCTTCTGTCACTTGCATCTCATGTGGGAATACATAGGTTTTGTATTCGGCAATACAGTGAATCTTTTTAATGCTTCGAGCCACCTCACCTATTTGCTTTGAACAGGTTTTATAGGGGAATTCGGTATCATATTTCCCATCATTAAGAGTGGGGTAAACGGTCTTTAAGGTATAGGTTTGACAGGAGGTAAAAGTAAAAAATAGTGCAATCGACAATAAAATAATGACTTTTCTCATAATACGATATTTAATGAACAGGTGATGGTTTTACAAGTTACGCTCATAATGCACGGGTAAAGATAATAAAAATGAAATTGTAGGATTCATACAGAGATGTTAAAAGTAATGATAGGAATTTGTGCGCTATTGAACAATAATAAAGTACAAAGAAGAAGGGCTTTTGTTTATGAGCGTTGTCAGATTCAGTAAATTACACATGAAAATCCATTCTTAAGGAGCCGGTTTTTTTTGTAAATTTGCAGCTCGAAAAAATGATTAACAGATTAAAAAGAAAATAATATGTATAAAGGTTTTCAAGAGTTTTTGCAAAAAGAAATGGCCGATATCAGAGAGGCTGGATTATATAAAGATGAAAGAGTAATTACTAGTGCACAAGGTGCAGTAATTAACGTTTCTACTGGGCAAGAGGTAATGAATTTTTGTGCCAACAACTATTTAGGTTTATCAAATAATCCGAAATTGGTTCAGGCTGCAAAAGAAGCTCTTGATGATAGAGGATTCGGTATGTCATCAGTTAGATTTATTTGTGGAACACAAGATTATCACAAGACTTTGGAGAAAAAGATTGCTGATTATTTTGGTACTGAAGATACTATCCTTTATGCTGCTGCTTTTGATGCCAATGGTGGTGTTTTTGAACCTTTATTAGGCTCTGAAGATGCTATCATCTCTGATTCTTTAAATCATGCTTCTATTATTGATGGGGTTCGTTTGTGTAAAGCAGCTCGTTATCGTTATGAGAATGCTAATATGGAGGATCTAGAAAAACAATTAATTGAGGCTCAAAAACAACGTTATAGAATCATCGTTACAGATGGTGTTTTCTCTATGGACGGAAATGTAGCTCCGATGGATAAAATTGTTGAGCTTGCAAATAAATACGATGCTATGGTGATGATTGACGAATGCCACTCTGCTGGTGTTGTTGGTAAAACTGGTAGAGGAGTAACCGAGTTATTCGATATTCGTGGCGAAGTGGAAATCATTACAGGAACATTAGGAAAGGCCTTTGGTGGCGCTATTGGTGGTTTTACTACAGGTAAAAAAGAAATCATTGAGATGTTACGTCAACGTTCTCGCCCATATTTATTCTCTAACTCATTGCCTCCAGTGGTAGTAAATGCTGGTATCAAGATGTTTGAGATGATGGATGAAACTAATGAGCTTCAAGATAAACTTCATTCTAATACTGATTATTTCATGGCAAGAATGACTGCTGCTGGTTTCGATATTAAACCAACAAAATCAGCTATTTGTGCCGTGATGCTTTACGATGCTAAGCTTTCACAAGATTTTGCTGCTAAGTTATTAGATGAAGGTATTTATGTAATTGGATTCTACTATCCAGTAGTTCCTAAAGGGCAAGCTCGTATTCGTGTTCAACTTTCTGCTGCTCACGAAATAGCACATTTAGATAAAGCCATCGCTGCTTTTACTAAGGTTGGAAAAGAATTGGGTGTTTTGAAATAATAAACTTCTATAAATGGTATAAAAAGTCATCCTTTAGGGTGGCTTTTGTTGTAATATGAAAATATAATGCTTAATTTTGAGCATTAAACACAGTGCCAACCATCTATTTCCTCAATACTAAAATATGATAAGTATTTGTCCATACTCTGGCTATGAAATAGAATCACATCCTTATTGGGTATTTAAAAACTTAGACCATTCCTATCGTATTGAGGTTTCAATAATCAATAAATGTATTCTACTGGTTAAACCTATGGGGTATTCTCACTATCTTGATAAGAAGTATATCAGGCCTAAACTTATCTCCCTAATAGAAGAAAGGTTTGACGATAATAAATACTTTTTGGTTATGGATTTATCTGAAACTAATGGAGGAAGTCCAAGGTCTCGATACAGTCTTATTAGCTGGATTAATAAAAATATGGATAGCTTTCATGGCGTTTATTTCTTTAATACTACTTCAGTATCCCAAGTGATGATTAAAGCGGGCTCTTTGGTTTCTAAATCACCAAATAAGGTAAAAATATTTGAGGATTATCAGAGTACAATTCTAAATATAAAACAAAGAGATGAGCCTCAGTTCTTGGAGCCAACTGGAATAATCGATTTAGCTAAACGAAATGATATTTCGGTGAAGGATTGGAAAAAGGGTATTGTTTTTAAATCCATTTCTGGGATTTATTATCCAGTATTGAAAGAGTGGCGGAATGACTTTGAAGGAGGATATACAATTACCTATCAAGTGCAACGGAATATATTAGTTAGGCTCTACTTTGGTAGCTTTAGTGATGATACATTAATGTATACAGAGAAAACCTTAGATGATATTTTAGATGAATTAAATCTAAGCAATCAAACTTTTCACTTTTATATTGATTTCTCAGAAACAACAAATATTTCGTTAAAGTATAGAAAAGATTCTGTAAAATGGTATTTAAAGCATGCAGATAAGATATTAACGAGTGGTTTTTTTCATTTATCACCAATTTTACAGAACGCGATTAACGTGGCTATCTCTTTTACTGCTTCAAGTCAATTAAGAAAGAAGCTATTTATCATCAAAAATGTATCTGATATTTTTAATGCGATTGAAGATTATAAAACCAATGAAGTTAATAAAACAAAGAGCCATGATGATTTAAGCAATCTAAGCAAAGAGCAATTGATTAAATTAATCAAAGACGAACGAGTAGATCGAGATAATAATATAAACCAGTTGTTTTATAAATTGGGTCGCTTATCTTGGGATGAAGAATATAAATTTGAGAAATATGATATTGATGAATCTAATCATCCTTTTGCTGATTTACATAACGCAGTCCGCTTGATCCAAGATGATTTAAAAGGTATATTAGATAGACGAGATGTTTTAATAGCTCAAGCTGAGGAGTCTGATAAGTTGAAATCGGCTTTCTTGGCCAATATGAGTCATGAAATAAGAACTCCCATGAACTCTATCATTGGCTTTGCTAATCTCTTGCTCGATATGCCAGAAATAAAAGAGGAGTCCCGAGTTTTTGTTGATGTGATTGGTCGAAATGGTAAGTTTCTCCTTACACTCATTAATGATATTATAGATATTTCAAAGATTGAAGCAGGTCAATTAGTCATTTATAATGAGGATGTACTTTTAAATAATGTGATTAGAGAAGTTTGTGAAAACTTTAGTCATAAGGTAAATAATACTGATGATTCTAAAGTGAGGTTTAATGTAATAAATCAGTTGGAGAAAGAAAATATATCTATATATGCTGATTCAACGAGAGTCACTCAGGTCTTGAATAACTTATTATCTAATGCTTTCAAGTTCACTAAACAAGGAGGCGTAGAATTAAAGGTATCTAGACTTGGAGGCCATGTCTTATTTCAGGTTAAAGATACAGGTATTGGAATTTCGGAGGAGGATATCCCATATTTGTTTAATAGGTTTGGCCGTAGTCAAGATTCTCAGAAAAACATTTCCTATAATGGAACGGGTTTAGGATTGGCTATTTCAAAAGCTTGTATCGATTTGCTAGGAGGTACATTCTCTGTTGAGTCTGAATTATCAAAGGGTTCTGTATTTGCATTTGAAATACCCATAGATGAACCATTGCAAACCAAAACATTAGAATAGATTTTCCTTTTCTTTCCCTTCCATATAAAATTAAGAGTTTTCAGAACTATTTCAGTTTATTTGCGTAGAAGTGCACATATTTGCACTATTATTTATACAGTACTCTGGATATAATGAGGTGTTTATATATATTGAGTCAGAGTTTATAAGCGCAACCAAACCAATTTGAAATGAGAAAATGTCGATTAACAGGATTTCATATTGAAGAAAAACCAGAATGGTCTTTTTTCTCTCCTAATCATAATTATGCTCTCAAACTTTCTATCATCGATGGAAACATTGTTCACCTCGAGGCTCAAGGTACTCCAACCATAAATAGCCGTAAAGATATTTGGCCAAAAATAAGTGGTATCATCAAGCAAAAGTTTGAAGGAAGAAAGTATTTTTTGGTTCATAATTATGCTGAGTTGAATGGTGTAAATGCTCGAACACGATACGATTATATCCAATGGTTGAAAGACAACATAGAAAACATTCATAATATTTATTTTTATAATACTTCCTCTTTGCTTAAAGTGATGATTAATGCAGGGAAATTAGTATCCAATAGGTTTCAAAATACTAAAATATTTTCTGATTATTATGAGGCTATAAAAGATATTGCCTCTTCAAAGAATTTTCTTAGGTGTAAGATTACTAATGATGTATTTAACTTACGTAAAGAAGGGGATGTTTTCAGTCATCAATGGAAGGAAGGATTAACGATATTGAGTAATTCGGGCCAGGAATACAGTGTTAATAAGATCTGGGATTTTAAGTCCGGTGCTGCCGAATCCAAGACTATACTTATTGGTGATAATATATTATTACGTATTTTCTCTGGTACATTTTCAGTAGATATACAACCTGAAAGTAAAGCGGCATTTGAAAGTGTTGTGGAGGAGTTGGAATTGAAAGATGGAAAATATCATCTTTATGTCGATTTTTCAAATACCAAAAGATTAAGCCCTAAATTCAGAAAAGAAGCTATAAAATGGTATACTAAAAATGAAAAAAATATACTGAGTGGTGGTTTTTTTCATATGTCGTCTGGTTTAAAAATGACTACAAAATTAGCAAGAACTATTTTACCTATTTTCGACTTAAGTCTCAAGGTAGACTTATTGAATTCAGCAAGTGATATGTTCGATAAAATTGAGTCGCAACTTAAAGTTCAGAAAAGCCAGTTTATTGGCAAAGATAGAATTAAAGGCTTGTCAAAAAAGCAGTTGAGAAATCGCTTAGAATTTGTACAAGAACGACAACAGCATGAAATAGATAGTTTATACAGAAAGTTGGGTAGGCTTTCTTGGGATGCTGAATATGAGTTTAGTGGGGCTCATATTGATGAGTCGGAAAATCCATTTGCCGATTTGCATAATGCTATTCATCTAGTGCAGCAAGACCTCAAAAGTATTTTAGATCGACGAGATGAACTGATAGCGAGAGCGGAGGAATCTGATCGGTTAAAATCAGCCTTTTTAGCTAATATGAGCCACGAAATAAGAACACCAATGAATGCCATTATGGGATTTAGTAGTCTATTGATGGCTACTCCAGATTTGGATGAGGATGTAAAAGAATATACAGTAGAAGTACAGAATAGCAGTAATTATCTACTAGCTTTGATTAACGATATGATTGATTTATCGAAGATTGAAGCAGGGCAGATGCAGATTCATAAAAAATATCAGAATCTAAATTTAGTGATAGAGGAGGCTATAGAAACCATATATGCTCAATATATTCACCCTAAGCAGCCTAAGGTAGTTTTCCGTTTGAAGAACGAGTTGGAAAATGGAATGGAATACATATATACTGATGCCACTAGATTGAAACAGACAATTATTAATTTGGTAACCAATGGTATGAAGTATACTAAAGAGGGAAATGTGACCTTGACCGTGAGTTCTTTTGCCGATGGAATACAATTCTCCGTTATTGATACTGGAGTTGGAATTTCACAAGAAGATCTTCCTCAGCTTTTTAATCGCTTTTCGAGGAGTCAAGATGATGAAAAAAATGTAAAACATTCAGGAACTGGATTGGGTTTGGCTATAAGTAAAGCTTGTGTTGAGTTAATGGGAGGAGAAATAAATATGGACTCTAAATTGGGAGAAGGAACTAGTGTTGTTTTCAAAATACCAAAGAAATAGCTTTAAAACAAAGAATAAAAAATCCGCTTCAAATCTTTGAAGCGGATTTTTTGATATTGGTATAAACTAAGTTAAGCCAATCCATCTTGTCGTAGCAAAACTATTATCTGTTAGTTATTAACTGCTAACTTACTCCTTTAGCCATTTATCCAACCAATTATAAAATCTTCGTTGCCATAAAATCCCATTCTGAGGTTGTAATACCCAATGGTTTTCGTCTGGGAAATATAAATATTCTGCTGGAATACCTCTTAATACAGCTGCATTATAAGCGGCCATACCCTGAGAAGCTACAATTCTATAATCCAATTCGCCATGAATCACCATTAATGGTGTATCCCAATATTGAACAAAATGATGAGGAGAGTTGGCATATGATTTTTGAGCGGTATGATTATGTTTATCCCAGAAAGGACCACCTAAATCCCAGTTCACGAACCACATCTCTTCAGTTTCTAAATATTGCTGCTCTAGGTTAAACATACCATCATGAGCAATAAAAGCTTTAAATCTTTTATTGTGATGTCCAGCCAACCAATAAACAGAGAATCCACCGTAACTAGCTCCAACAGCACCAAGTCTGTCTGCATCAAGCCAAGGTTCTTCTTTAACAGCATCAATAGCACTTAAATAATCTTTCATATTTTGCCCACCATAATCACCACTAATTTGCTCTAACCATTCTTGGCCAAAACCAGGTAATCCTCTACGGTTTGGTGCAACGATCACATAATCATTGGCAGCCATCATTTGGAAATTCCAACGGTAAGACCAAAACTGACTTACTGTTCCTTGTGGTCCACCTTGGCAATATAGCAAACCAGGGTATTGTTTGCTCTTATCGAAGTTTGGAGGAAGAATTACCCAAACCAACATTTGCTTGTTATCTGTAGTTTCTACCCAACGCTTGGTGACTTCACCAAATTTAAGCTGGCTCAATAGGTGTTTGTTCTCGAAACTTAATTCAGTATCTTTTCCTGTTTTAGGATCAACCGCATATATTTCTGCAGGTTTACTCATACTTACTCGTTGAGCTATCAACTGATTTCCAGCGTGTGTAACCGCTTGGTAATTATGAACACCTTCAGTAATTTTTCTGATTTTATTATCTTTCAAAGTCAACTGATAAATTTCATCAGTGGCATGCCAATCGGAGATGAAATATATAGATTTACCATCCTCAGAAAAGCTTAGGCCATGAGCCATTTGGTCGAAATCTTCTGTATGATATATCTTTTCACCAGTTTCTAGGTTTAAGGTAAATAGTCTTTGTTTGTCCGCTTCATAGCCGTCTCTTTCCATACTTTCCCAAGCCATCATTTTACCATCAGGAGAAAATACAGGAGCCATATCGTAGCCCATCATTCCTTCTGTCATATTGGTAGTTTTCTTAGTATCTAGATCGTAGAAATAGATATCAGAATTGGTGCTTATACTGCATTCCATACCTTGTTTTTTTCTACAAGTATAGGCGATGGTTTTGCTATCTGGAGTCCAGTTGATTTGTTCCATCCCACCGAAAGGCTTCATTGGAGTTTCCCATTTTTCGCCTGGCATAATGTCTGTTGCTAGTCCCATTTTATTCAATACAAAAGGAGCTACAAAAATGTGTGTGTAAGAATCTACCCAATGATCCCAATGGCGATACATTAAGTCATTATTTACTCTTCCGCTTGATTTTTGAAGGTCTGGATACACATCAGCAACTGTTTCGTCTAGTTTTACTTCTTTAATGAAAAGAATTTGATTCTGATCGGGACTGTATTTAAAACCACCTAAACCACCTTTAACATAAGAAACTTGCTCACGATTTTTACCATCAGCATCCATTTCCCAAATTTGCATTTCGCCATCAGCAGCACATATAAATCCAATCTTTTTTCCATCAGGACGCCAAACTGCATTATACTCACCAAAGCCTGTATGAGTGATTTGCTTTTGGTTTTTTCCATCTATGTCCATCACAAAAAGCTCGCGGTTGCTTCTATTCATATCCTTAGAATAATAGCTTACCCCATAAAGGATCTGTTTGCCATCAGGAGAAACTTGAATATCGCCCAATCGGCCAAAAGACCATAATACTTCAGGAGTCATAATTTCTGATTCTAATTTGATATCATGTCTACCAATTAGATCTTCCTTTTTTAACGGCTTTTGTGCCATCACTGAAATGCTGAGAAAGCTCAACATTAAAGCAAAGAGTGTTATTTTTCTCATTATTGTAATTGTTTGATTTGTTTTCTGAATCTACAAAAGTAATTATTTCTAAAAGCTTTGTGAAATTATTTCAGCAGCACGTTCCGAAGCGCCTCCTGAACCTAGCTTCTCTTTCAGTTTCTCAAAAGATTGTAGCATTTTCTTTCGTCCTGTACCCTCTAAAATCTTTTCTAATTCTACTTTCAGGTGTTTCTCCGTTAATTCTTGCTGTATTAATTCCTTCACTATTTCTTGATCCATGATAAGGTTGACCAGACTGATATACTTAATATCGACTATTCGTTTGGCTATCTCATAGCTAATTCTACTTCCTTTATAACAAACTACTTCAGGAATACCGATAAGAGCGGTTTCTAAAGTAGCGGTACCAGAAGTAACCAAGGCCGCATGAGAATGTTGCAAGAGCTGATGGGTTTTGTTCTGTATAATCTTAACCGGATTGTTTCCGATGATATCTTGATAGAATTTTAATTCTAAAGAGGGAGCACCAGCAATCACAAATTGATAATCGGGGAAATGAGGCACTTGACTCAACATGATATTGAGCATCTTTTTAATTTCTTGTTGACGACTTCCAGGAAGTAAGGCTATAATTGGTTTTTTATCTAATTGGTTTTCTTTATGAAAGTGATCTTCAATACTAACAGGCTTTGGTAGTGCATCGAGTAGGGGGTGGCCCACATAGGAAACAGGATAATCATATTTGGCATAAAAATCTTCCTCAAAAGGCAAAATCACCATCATCTCATCTACATATTTCTTGATTTTGAATACTCGGCTTTTCTTCCAAGCCCAAATTTGAGGAGAGATATAATAAATCACCTTGATTCCTTCTTCATGAGCCCATTCTGCAATACGAAGGTTGAAGCCCGGATAATCCACAAGAATAATAGCATTTGGTTTAAACTTTAGGATGTCTTTTTTACAAAAGCTAATATTAGTAAGTATGGTTCTGAGGTTGAACAAGACTTCCACAAAACCCATAAAGGCTAAATCGCGATAGTGTTTTACAATTTTAGCACCCTGTGCTTCCATTAATTCACCGCCCCAAGCACGAATATTGGCTTGCTTATCCCTATTTTTTAAATGCTTAATGAGATTGCTGGCATGTAAATCCCCTGAGGCTTCTCCTGCTATAATATAGTATTTCATAAAATAAGTACTTAGAATACTTAGAGCACTTAAAGTACTTAAAGTTCAGTTTCCAGAAATTTTAAATCATTAATGGCTTTGTGAGCGGTGAGGTCTACTTGCACGGGAACTACTGAAAGATATCCGTTTTCTATGGCGTGTAAATCTGTGCCTTCGCTATTGTCTTCTACTTCAAAATGACCAGTAAGCCAATGGTAGTCTCCTCCTCTAGGATCGGTTCTGGTATCGAAGCCTTCTTTCCAACTCGCTTTGGCTTGTCTACATACCTTTATTCCTTTCAACTCTTTGGTATTTGGAATATTTACATTTAAGCAAACATCTTTGGGCATTCCATTTTCAAGGATTCCTTTAATAATAGTTTTCATGAAAGGCCTAGCTGGTTCAAAATCTAATTGGCTAGAATAAGAATCGTAGGAAAATCCGATGGCTGGAATTTCATCAATACAAGCTTCAATAACAGCTGCCATGGTTCCGCTATAAATTACATTAATAGAAGCATTGCTACCATGATTGATTCCAGAAACAACCAAATCAGGAAGCTCAGTCAACTTCACATTTTCGGCTAGTTTAATACAATCAACTGGAGTTCCATTACAAGAGTATTCTTTGTACGAATCAGTTTCTTCAATAGTCTTGATTCTCAAAGGATCGGCGAAGGTAATGCTGTGACTTGTAGCTGATTGTCCTTTGTCAGGAGCCATCACATTAACTTCGCCAAATTCTTTTGCAATATCAATAAGAAAACGAATACCAGGGGCATTTATGCCATCGTCGTTGGTGACTAATATTTTATATTTTTTCATTTCTGCTATGTTCAGATTGTAATTTTACTTGACTTGCTTTTTCTCTTGATCCACTTCGGTAACTCCTCCACTCACTATAAATTTCATGATATCGGTTGAGGATTGATTGATGGTTTCTACCATTTCGTTTTTTACTACAATAACGGTTCCCATTACTCCATAGCTATAGGGAAGATAAACTACCATATAACCTTCGGGAATGTTCATATTATCCATCTTTTCTCTAGTCACAAAACCAATTCTTTTTAATCCCGTTTCATTCATAGTGACCAAAACAGGGGCGTTAAACTTCTTTTTACTACCCACGAAAGCACCTAGCAAATCTTTAATCGCAGAGTAAATATCTTTAATTAAGGGCGCTCTATTGATGATGTTTTCTAAAAGGGAAATCAAAGGTTTAAATATGATGGAAGAACCTAAAAAACCAATGAAAACAATAAGTAGAGCCAATATTACTAATCCAAGACCAGGAATTTGAAATCCTAGATATTGGAGCTCATAGGGTTTGACTAAGCTGTCTAAATAATTGAAAGCATAGATAATTACCCAGAGGGTCACGCTGATAGGAACTAAGTAAAGCAGTCCCTGCATAAAGTATTTGATTAATGCTTTCCAGAATTTCATTCTTTAATATTTAGGTGTAAAATTACACATTTCTTGATAAAGCTTTTGAATGGGTAATCCCATCACATTGTAAAAGGAACCTTCTATCCATTCCACCCCTATTTTTCCTATCCATTCCTGTATTCCATAACCTCCTGCTTTATCGTAAGGTTGGTATTCTTCCACATAATATTCAATTTCATCTTCGCTTAATTCCTTGAATTTTACTTTGGTAATGGCGGAAAATGAATTGGTGGCTTCTAAAGATCTAAGACTCACCCCTGTGATTACCTGATGAGTTCTGTTAGATAAAAGCCTGAGCATATCCTTGGCTTCAGCCTCATTACATGGTTTTCCGAGAATAATGGAATCCACAGCAACAATGGTATCGGCAGTAATGACCAAGGTATTCTTTTTCATTCTGTCCAGCGGAAAAGAGGTGGCTTTATTATGACTGATATATTGAGCTACATCCTCAACTTTTAAATTATCCGAAAAGCTTTCGTCAAAATCTAAAGGGGTGATTCTGAATTTGATATCCAATTGACGTAATAAAGCATGACGACGCGAAGAACGAGAGGCCATGATAATATCTAAATGATCGAATCTTTTGTTGAGTTGGGTCATAGTCCGTAGCTTATATAAAATAGTTGCATGCTGAGAATTCCTGCTAGCATGATCACTTTGGCTAAAATACTTAAGTTTGAAAAGTCTTCAGTACTTTGGCTGTTTTTTAGGGTTTTAAGAAAATAGAGGAGGGGAATGCCTATAGCAACGCCCAAATATATGGATAATTGAGTCCATTGATAATAATAAGAAAAATAGATGGCTGAGCCCAGCATGAGTAGCATGAGTATTCCGAGTGAATAGAGTAAGATTTTGGTTTTAGATAATCCAAATTCCACCACAAAAGTTTTCATTTGATATTGGGCATCTCCAGTTTTATCTTCAATATCTTTGGTGATTTCCCTAATCAGGCTTATTACAAAGGCAAAAGCTGAATAATACAAAACCAATTGGTTGATAAACGGAATCAGTTTTTGGCTATTCACCATCATTGTTGAATCCATTTTAAGAACCACCAGATGATAAAGCCAAACGATAAAAATACTGAAAGCGGTGAATAAGCTAATGGCGATATTACCTAATAAAACCGTCTTTTTTAATTGCTTAGAATAATACCAGAGGCCGACTCCTATTAAGATATGTAGAAATACCAATTGAATCATTTCTAATTGGATAGAAAGATAAAAAGCCGGGATTAATGATAATGCCAAAAAAGAATAGGCAATACTTAATCCTGTTTTTTTGGAGAAGGTTTTTCCAATGATTCGTTTTTCTTCTTTATTAATGGCATCTACTTTTTCATCCTCCACATCATTATAAGCATAGCCCCATGCCGCCATAAATACGGTACTCATCATCAATAGCATGAATTGAAAATGATAGAGAGGTAAATCCACATGAATCAAATTCAATACCCGGCCAATCACCATATAATTTAATAGGGATTGTGCCACCATAATCATTAAGAGATTTGGCCAGCGGATGAGTTTGAAAAATGCTTTTATTTTATGCATATTGAAATGAAATTGATTTGAAAGAAAACTTTAAACATTGAACATTGAACATTTTTCAATTACCAATGAAAAGCCTCCTCATCAAACCATTTACCCTGTAGTTTCATCACTTGACGAAGAATATCTCGTACGGCTCCTTTTCCACCAGGTTTATGGCTGATATAATCTGCAATCTCTAGAATTTCTTCGGCTGCATCGCTAGGGCAGGTGGCCACGCCGACGGTTTTTAGCAGTTGATAATCAGGGATATCGTCGCCCATATATAAAATCTCATTCATCTCTAAGGAATGCTTTTTTACATATTCCTCAAAAACAACTTTCTTATTACTCACTCCTAGAAAAACATCCTCTATTTTTAAAGCTGCCATTCTTTGCTCCATGGTTTTCGACTGTCCACCGGAGATGATAGCAATACGATATCCTTTTTTTACTGCATGTTGAAGGGCATAGCCATCTTTTACATTGGCAGCACGCATCATTTCGCCATCGGCAGAAGGATAAACGGTGCCATCTGTTAGAACGCCATCGTAGTCGAATATAAAGGTAGTGATTGTGTGTAGTTTGTCTTTATAATTTGTTGCCATAATTATTGTTTTCTTGATTTGATGATATGGTGACTTAATAATTTATATATTTCATGATATTCAGGAATAGATTCTAAATCCTGTAGATGAGAAGAAATAGTTTCTAAATCGTTACGAACAGCAGGTCCTGTTTGTGCATGATAGGGTTTTAGATGCTGTATTTTATCAGTGGTTTCTTCTATCAATGGCTGAATCACTTCGAAAGGAATATTGTCTTGTGTCAATAAATCCTCAGCAATATGGTACAAATAATTAGTGAAATTCGAGGAAAATACCGCTGCAATGTGAATTTTTTTTCTTTGAGCCGAGGTGATACGAAAAACTTTTAGGCTGAGGTTTTGGGCCAGTTTTTCTAATATTACCAGGTCTTCATCAGTCTTTGCTTCCACCATCATTGGAATTTTAGAGAAATCCACTTCTTTTTCCTTGCTAAAGGTTTGTAATGGGTAGAAGACTCCAATACGTTTTCCAAATTTGTTTAAAACCTCCATCTCCATACTCCCCGAAGTGTGAGCTATTAGCGTATTTGAGTGAGGTAAAATATTAATGATTTCGGCTATGGCATTATCAGGAACTGAAATAATAACAAGATCGTGTTCCTCAAAATTGATATCTGAGATGGCTCCCCATTTTGAGTTTGTAAATGCTGCCAAAGCTTGCGCTGTAATTAAATTTCTACCATAAATGCCAGTGATAGTAAAGCCTTTGTCTGTGAATGATTTTGCCATATGAGAAGCCACATTTCCGCTTCCAATAAATGCTATTTTTTTTATTTCTGACATCAGACAAAAGTAATTGATTTTTAAAAATCCTTTTCAATTATTTATTAAGAATTATCATAGACTGCTTTTAGCTTTTAGCCGTTGGCATTTAGCAAGAAATCTAGTACTTTTGAGAGCCAAAATTGAAAAAATATGAATCTTAATAAAATAGCTATTATAGGTGGTTCCGGATTGGAAAAACTTGATCTTTTTGATCATTCTGAAATGCTGCATCCTAAAACTCCTTATGGGGAATGTTCTGCACCAGTTATTCATGGACAAATGGGTAAAAAAGAAGTTTTTATATTCTCACGTCATGGTTTTAAACATCAAATAACCCCAACACATGTGAACAACAGAGCACATATAAAAGCCATAAAGGATTTTGGTTGTGAAGCTATTATTGCAGCTACAGCATGTGGTAGCTTAAGACAAGAAATAGAGCCTGGTGATTTGGTTTTTCCTAATCAAGTTATCGATTTTACCAGATTTAGAGCCAATACTTTCTTCGATGATTTTAATGATGGTGGGTTTCATCATACCCCATTTGCCGATCCTTTCAATGATGAATTGAATCAGCAATTGGTCAAATTAGCGGAGGCGGCTCAGTTAAAATATCATCTCAATAAAACCATTATCACTATCGAGGGACCAAGGTTTTCAAGTCGTGCGGAGAGTCACATGTTCAGAGCATGGGGAGCCGATTTAATCAATATGAGTACAGCCCCAGAAGTGATTTTAGCCAACGAGTTACAAATTCCTTATGCAGCCATTGCCATGAGCACCGATTACGATTGCTGGAAAACCGATGAAGCTCCTGTGGATGCACAATCTGTTCTCGATGTATTCCATAAAAATGCACATAATGTAACTGGTTTATTAAAAGCGGTTTTGTTACAATAATTTAATGTTGATTTTATAAAATGGATAATATCATATTTTCGATTTCTATTATACTATTAGTTGTTATTGCTTATTTTTATTCGTGGAAGAATTTTAAACAAGAGAATTTTAAAATGGCCTTGTTTATCATGATGAGTGCTGCTTTAGTTTTATATTTTTTTGTAGCTACCGATTTCTTTTTGCACCATTGGGATGAGCGATATCATGCTTTGGTAGCTAAAAACATGATGAAACATCCGCTTATTCCCACTCTTTACGAGAATCCTATTCTTCCATATGATTATACCAATTGGACCGTAAATCACATATGGGTTCATAAACAACCCTTGGCTCTATGGACTATAGCGGCTAGTTTTTGGGTTTTTGGAGTAAATGAAATCGCATTGAGACTGCCTTCTATTATTGTCTGTGTAATAGGTATTTATTTGGTGTTCTCCATTGGAAAGTATTTTTTCAATCAGAAAATTGCATATTTCTCTGCAT
Source organism: Lentimicrobium sp. S6 (assembly GCF_013166635.1). Lineage (NCBI taxonomy): Bacteria > Pseudomonadati > Bacteroidota > Bacteroidia > Bacteroidales > Lentimicrobiaceae > Lentimicrobium > Lentimicrobium sp. S6. The sequence goes on from NZ_JABKBZ010000003.1 coordinate 20,769, forward strand.
TTTTATTTTCCATAAATGGCTTGATGGTGGAACTGATGGGAGGTAGAGTTTCAACTGATCATGTTGATGTATTTTTCACCTTTTTTATTTTGTTAGCTATCTATTTAACTATTCGATTTATAAAAACAGAGAAATTTATTTATACCGTATTAGTTGGACTTAGTATAGGTTCTGCGGTGCTCACTAAGTGGTTACCAGGACTTATTGTATTGCCGGTTTGGATCCTGTTATTATGGGATTCTAAGACTTTAAGCCTAAAAGGGATGGCTTTACACTTGAGTATTATTATTGCAATTGCCGTTGCTGTTTTCCTTCCTTGGCAGGTTTATATTTCTACAGCTTTTCCAAAAGAGGCTTTATGGGAATCTAATTATAATTTCAAACACCTATTCGAAGCTGTTGAGGGACAATCTGGTTCAGTGTTTTACTTTCTAAATCAGATTCGAATAAATTATGGTGAGTATATCTATTTGCCTTTGCTTTGGTTTTTCTGGATGATGGTAAAAGATGCCGAAAACAAAAAAAGATGGGCTGCTGCTATTTGGTTCATCATACCATTTTTGTTCTTTTCTATTGCGAAAACTAAAATGCAGGCCTATCTGCTATTCACTTCTCCAGTTTTGTTTTTTATAACAGCTGAGTTCTATTTCATGTTGAAAGAATACAAGAATAATCATCGATTAAAATGGTTGTTTAATATTGTTTTATCTCTTTTTATACTGATTCCTATTAGATACAGTTTAGAGCGTATTAAGCCTTTTGAAAACAGAGATAGAAATCCTCAATGGGTTTTAGATCTTAAATCGTTGAATGAAAAGAATATTAGCGATGGAGTCCTTTTTAACTATAACAAGCCAATTGAGGCCATGTTTTATACGGATTTAATAGTGTATCCTCATATTCCAAATCAGGAAACTATTGAAGGTTTAACTAAGCAAGGGTTTCGAATCCTGATCAATAATAATGGCGCTATTCCTGAAAATTTATTGTGTGATAAAAATATTAAAATTATAAATTTGGAAGTGAATTTGAATTAATACAAATGAAGATTTTTTTTGTGATGAAAATTCTATTTGTCTCTTTGAATTTTTAATTCAATTCATAGGTTGAAAGCTATCTAGGAACCATTGATAATTTTGCTAATTTTGAACGGATTTATTAAGATTGTTTATTGATGAATTCCCAAAACTTTTTAAAAATGCATACGGTATTGTTAATCAGTAGGATATTTGAAATCTAAAATGTTTTTCAACAATAAGAAAGAATGCTTTCAATGACAGATCAAGAATTATTAAAAGACTTAGAAGAAAAGCTAGAGCATTATGATGGAGCTTTAGATAAGTGGAGTAAGAATTATTTGAAGTCAAATAGGAAAAGATATCTATTTGATATTCAGTTAATATCAAAATATTATAAGTCTGGACAAATTCTTGAACTAGGATCCTCTCCTTATCATTTAACACATGTCTTAAAGCAAAAAGGATATTCCATAATAGGTGCTGATATTGATCCAAGTCGTCAAGCTAAATTTATATCTGATCAAAATTTAGATATTGTAAAATGTAATGTAGAAGATGAAAAGCTTCCATTTAAGGATGGAGAATTTCAGTTTATTATCTTCAACGAAATATTTGAGCATTTACGAATCAATCCAATCAGAACACTTCGTGAAATCAATAGGGTTTTGCATAAAGATGGTATTCTTTTATTAACCACACCAAATCTCTACTCAGTTAGAAATATTGTAAATTTCCTAAGAGGAGAAGGATTTGATAATCCCTATGAGCAATTTCTAAAACTTGAAACTCTTGGGCACATGGGCCATGTCCGAGAATATTCTGTGAAGCAAGTATTAGAGTTTCTTGATAATACAGATTACCAAAGTATCGAGGTCTTGAGGAAATCCTATACACCATTGCATGGTTTTTGGCGTCCGTTTAATCTTTTGAGAAAGGTTTTTACTGGTTTGCATACCTACCAGATTCATGTATGTAAAAAGAAATAATCTCTAGATGTGTTCAATTATTTATTTAGCTTAATGGTATCTAGTTCATTACGCTATAAGTTTGTTTTCTAATAAACTGTTGAGCTAATTGTTTTTAAGCATGCTTTTTTCGCTCCCCTTGGGGCTGGGGAAAACGGAAAAAGATTACATATCATGATCTTAGGTATTTGTTTTCTAGTTTAGAATAAGTACTTATCAAAACACCTCAAATAATCTTTTATAATGGAATCAAAAGAAGACTTTCATAAATTTTATCATTCAGAACTAAACAAAGCAGCTACTTTTCTGGAGGATTATAGGCTTAAAGGCAGAAAAATAATTAGACGAAGGTTGTTATTGTCTTTGGCTTTACTTCCATTATTCTTTTTATCAACAATTACTAAATATGGTCCTATTATATTTTTTGCGGCCTTGCCAAGTGTATTGTTTTTAGGGTCTGCTTTTCAAAAGTATTTAGCGACTCATAGGTATTTGAAATTTCGATATAAAAAACACCTTCTAAAAAAGGCAATAGCTTTCTATTTTGAAGATTTTGAATACATTGCCAAGCAGAAAATAGCAAAGCCTGTTTTGATGGAAAGTAAGCTGTTCCCGAATCATATAGATAATATTTATGGGGAAGATTTTATGCGCTTTACTCTAGGTAAAGTGAAGATGATGTTTTGCGAAACTTCTGTCTATAAAAATCGAGACAGTCTTGTTTTTAATGGAGTATTTATCACATCCTCGTTTAATAAATACTTTAAATCTGAAACCTTTGTGATTGAAAGAAAATCTTCTACTTTACTCAAGCGAATTCGCAAACTAATGACAGATGATTTATCTGAAGTTAAGCTTGAGAACTTGGAATTTGATGATAAATTCCAGACCTTGTCCAATAACCAAACTGAGGCAAGGTATATTTTGACCCCTGTTATGATGGAACGTATTATTGATTATGGGGAAAAGGTGGGTAAGAATTTGTCTATTTCTTTTGTGAAGAATCGTTTATACTGCACCATTCCCATGATAAAAGATTTGTTCGAACCTTCTATCTTTAAACCCATTGATTTATCTTTTGTTTCAAAATCAATAGCGCCAGTGCTATTGTTTACCGATATTGTGAAGGATTTAGATTTAAACATGCGCATTTGGTCTAAAAGGTAATTTAACGATCTTTGCATAGAAAAATAGCAGGAAGAATATGAAAGTTGCCATTATTGGAGGAGGAGCAGCGGGAATGTTTTCGGCCATTCAGGTCAAAGTAAATCATCCCCATGCAGAAGTCATCGTTTTTGAGAAATCGCAAAAGGTTTTATCCAAATTAAAGATTTCTGGAGGAGGCCGTTGTAATGTCACCAATGGTATAGAATCCATTGCAGAACTGGTAAAGGCTTATCCTAGAGGAGGGAAAAAACTAAAAAAACTCTTTCCTATATTTAATAATAAAACCATGCAAAAATGGTTGTTAGACAGAGGAGTAGAAACGCTTATCCAAGAAGATAGGTGTGTTTTCCCTGTGGCACAAGATTCTCAAGTCATTATTGATTGTTTCCTCAATGAAGCCAAAAGATTAGGAGTGACCATAAAGTTTGGTGCAGCTGTTGAGTCCATTAAGCAAGTTGACGAGAAAATAAAAATCTATTTTGCTGATGATAGACATTCTTCACAAGTTTTTGATAAAGTAATTGCGACTACTGGTGGTTCACCCCAACGTAAAGGACTAGATTGGCTTGCCAATTTAGGTCATAAAATAGAAAGTCCGATTCCGTCATTATTTACTTTTAATATGCCCAAAGAATCCATTACTAAGTTGATGGGAATTGTGGTGGAAAATGCCATGACTAATATTCAAGGAACCAAGATGAAAGCTGAAGGGCCGCTTCTCATCACGCATTGGGGAATGAGTGGGCCCGCAATATTAGTACTGTCTTCCTTTGGAGCTCGATATTTAAGCGAGCAGAATTATGACTTTAAAGTTCAGATTAATTGGGTGCACGAAATAAATAATGATAGAGTAAAACAAGAATTAGATAAGATAGTAGAGGAGCATCCCAAGAAGATTTTAGCTAATTATCGACCCTATCTCTTGCCAGAAAGACTGTGGTTGTATTTAGTAGAAAAATGTGAGTTGGACGAGAAGAAAAAGTGGGGTGACCTTTCCAAAAAAGGAGTCAATAAGTTGATAAACATCCTCACCAACGATATCTATTCTGTGAAAGGAAAAACCACCTTCCGCGATGAGTTCGTTACCTGTGGAGGTGTTAGTCTAGAGGATATCAACTTCAAAACCATGCAAAGCAAAAAAGTAAAAAATCTATATTTCGCAGGAGAAGTTCTAGATATAGATGCCATTACAGGCGGCTATAATTTCCAAGGTGCTTGGACCACTGGTTTTATTGCTGGGAGGCTTGGGGAATAATTTTGGCCACGAATGCACGAATAAAAATGGATGATAAATACTGATTGAATTTAACGAATAAATGGAATCCAATATTTTCTTAATTTGTAATGTTTTGCCACGAATTCACGAATGGTAATTGATTGTAAATAGTATTTGAAAATCACGAATATGCTAATTAAACTATTCCAACTTTGCGATTCTTCGCGTGTATTTTCCTTTGCGCTTTCTTTGCGCGAAACCTTAAATTCGTGAAATGAAAAAGGATTATTGGCGTGATTTTATTCGTGTATTAGTGGCTTATCGATTAAACTAACAAGGTTAGAATAGCCACAGAAACCAAAGCCAATACCACTCCACTAATATTTACACGGCTCAGCTTTTCTCTAAAGAACATCATAGCAATGGCAATAGAAGCCATAATGATTCCCATATTATTCAATCCATAAACAATAGAGCTATCAAAACCACTATGGTTGAGCGATAATATCAAGAAATACATACTTCCAAAATTGGCCAAACCAATCAATATCCCAAAAAACCAAACCAAAGGATTCCCAAAGCTCTTCCAATCCTTAGGATTAAAACTCAAGATAATGACGCCAATAATTCCCGCCAATCCAAAACTAAAAGAAGTAAAAAGGCTCACATCTCCATCACTCACATAACTATGTTGTGCTAGCTTCACGGCAGAATCAATCACTCCAATCACCAAAAACATCAATAAGGGGAGAAGTGAAAACTTCTTTTGCTCGCCAGACTCGTTCTTCTTTAACACCGCCAATACCACAGATACTACTGCTAGAATAATCCCAAGAGTTTTTAAAATACTAGACTCCTCCGAAAAGTATAAAATAGAAAATAGTATGGGAATAATCACCGACATCTTATTGGCAATAGTCGCAACAGCAATTCCTGCTTTTTGGGTGGTATATCCAATCAGGTAAAACCCAATAATCAATAAACTCCCAATAAGGAATGAAATATATATCCATGGACTATTCAAGATATAAGTTAAACTCAATTCGCCATCGAATAGCAATAAGCCAGCGGTGAGAGCCGAAAAATAATTCAAGACAATCACAGGTAATAAAGCCACGTTTCTATTGTCCATCAATTTGAAAATAACGGCAATAGTAGTAGATGAAAGTATGCTAAGCAGTAGATATATCATGGGCGCAAATGTAAATCATATTTCTTTATTTTTACATTTCAATAATTTACAATGAAAACTAAAATTACGAACAAGCTCAAAGGCATTATTGTTAATCAAGAATTCGAAAAACAGTTAAACGAGGCTTTATTTCTGCCATTTAGGCATAAGCTAGGTTTTAATATCGAAACCTTCAACATACTCACAGCAGGAGTGAAAATCTCAGAGGAATTAGGACTTTATGAGGAGTATCTAGAAATTCAAATTAATGAAACCGATTTATCTCTTAATAATTATGTGGAAGAATCCGCTGTCTATTCCTGTTTTTGTCATACAGAAACGAGAGAAGAACAATATCCCAAAGTCATGAAAGAATTGATATTGGAATTGTTAAAGCTCAACCAGTCCTTGATTTTAGATCATTTAAATGATAACTGAGTTTAAGCTGTATTCCGAAGGATTAATCCTTTAGCGAACTTTGCGAATTCCTTTGCGTTTTCTTTGCGTGAAATAAAATATTCAGATATAAACCAATGATTTATTTTGGTTAAGCTACCTTGTATGAAAACATGAGGGGGGTATGTCAATAAATATTATCTGAGTTTTTCTGTGCTAATCCGCAAAATCAGTGTCATCTGTGTTCTCCTTTTTTATCTTCTCCAAAAACACCAAATATTCCTCCCGACTATTAATATTATCAAGAATCCCCACATCATCCACCTCAACCGAACAGCTTGAATATTCCCCAAGAAACTCGTTCAGCTTCCAATCCCCCTTCTTCTCATTCACCAATTCTTTTATTAGCCTAGGAGACAATAAAATAGGATGGCCACCTTTTTTATTGAAGACAGGTTTTACAAAATCGGCCTCTTCTCTTTTACCATAAATCTCTTTCAATGTACTTTCCTCAACTACAGGCAAATCACTAGGATGAATGAAAGAATAACCATTATTTTCAAGAGCAGAAAGCCCAAGTTTCAAAGAATAAAACTTTTCATATTCAGGATGTTCATTGATGATTAACTGAATAGGATTAGAAATTCTTAGAGGATGTTGCTCAATATATTTTTCCCCTTCAGAGTTTAGAACCACAATAATGTTTCGAATTCCAATATTTAAATACTGATGAATGATGTTTTCGAGAAAGTTGCTTTGCGAGTTAATCGCCAGCGCAAATTTAGGACTACCCATCCTCGATGAATATCCTGCAGCTAAAATAATGACTGAACAGTCGATTAGAATCATAGGTGTTATTAGGTTTTAATAAACTATTGTCAATCGATTCTTTTTTGATTGCCCCAACCCTAAAGGGAGCAAAAAAGCCAATTTTATTCATTCACCCTTTAGGGAAGGGGCCAAAAATGATAAAATTGTAAATAACTTGAATTTTGCTATCCTAAAAGGGTAGACAAAACCAAGATGTCTAGCTTTCTAGACAAAATCTAAATAAGATTTCAAAAATAGTGTAAATAAAGCATATTCAAGACTTTTTATTAAATTTACAGGTCAATATTTATAGCATATGACAGATTATTTTTCCACTATATCATTGGCTTCATTATTAGAAATCATTTTGAAGCAATATGACAGCAACAAATCTATTTTCGGAATCCAAGAGGAACAGTTTTTTAATCCTTTAAACCATAAAGAAATTCATGGTGAAAGGTTTGGTGATTTATTAGAAACGCCAATTGGCGTAGCTGCAGGGCCTCACTCTCAAATGGCACAAAATATTATTGCAGCTTGGTTAACTGGCGCTCGTTTTATTGAGCTCAAAACCATTCAAACACTCGATGAACTTGAGGTTTCTAAACCTTGTATCGACATGCAAGACGAAGGTTATAATTGCGAGTGGTCTCAGGAATTGAAAATACATCAATCCTTTAAGCAGTATTTAAATGCTTGGATTATCATTCATATCTTAAGAGACAAATTCGGCTGGATGGATTCCATAGAACCTGGACTTATTTTCAATATGAGTATAGGTTATAATTACGAAGGCATCCTCAAAGATAATGTGCAGTGGTTTTTCGAGAAGATGGATGATGCTTCTGACGAATTAGTTGAAAAGATAGAAAGCATTAAACATATTTATCCCAATGTTTTGAATTTGTCAATTAATCCTCAACTTTCTAATAATATCACGCTATCCACTATGCATGGTTGTCCTTCTGATGAAATTGAAAAAATTGGAGCGTATCTGATCACGGAAAAGAAGATTCACACTGCCATTAAACTAAATCCTACACTTTTAGGAAAGGAAAAGCTGCATGAAATAATGAAAGCATCGGGATTTGAAACTCAGGTTCCAGATATTGCTTTTGAGCACGATTTAAAATATAAAGATGCGCTCGGAATCATCAAAAACCTTAGTACTAAGGCAAAAGAACAAGATGTTTGTTTCAGTTTAAAGCTCACCAATACTTTGGAGAGTGCCAATCATAAAGAAGTATTTCCTTCAAATGAGGAAATGATGTATATGAGTGGAAAGGCTTTGCATGTGATATCCATGAATGTGGCCTATAAACTCCAAAAAGAATTCAATAATGAATTGGATATTTCCTTTTCTGGTGGTGCTGATGCTTTTAATATTCAAGATATAATAAATTGCGGATTGTCACCAGTTACCGTTTGTAGTGACCTCTTGAAACCTGGTGGATATACCAGATTGCAACAGTATATTCAAGCTCTAGAAAAAATTGAGAAAGCAGAATCCTCTTTCGATTATTTGGAAAAATATATAGAAGAATTAAAGAATAATAAGGCCTATAAGAAGAATGGATTTAACGATCCAAGTATCAAAACCGATAGAGAACTCGGATATTTCGATTGTGCTCATGCGCCATGTGTGGATACTTGTCCAACCAATCAAGGCATCCCTGATTATATGCATTATACTGCAAAAGGCGATTTTGAAAAAGCAGCACAAGTCATTAAGGAAACCAATCCTTTTCCATTAACAACAGGAATGGTTTGTGATCACCTTTGTCAAACGAAATGTACCAGAATCAATTATGACAGCCCTTTACTCATAAGAGAAATAAAAAGATTTATAGCAGAAGAGGCTAAGAAGAACGGAGGAGGGCATCAAGAAAAAATTGGAGATAAAAAAGCAGCCATTATTGGAGCTGGACCCGCAGGCTTATCTTGTGCTTATTATTTAGCCATTGCTGGTGTAGAAGTAAATGTTTACGAGTCAAAAGAGCAAGGTGGTGGAATGGCATCTGGTGCTATCCCTTCCTTCCGATTGACCGATGAGGCCATCGGTTTCGATATGCAAAAAATTATAGATGCAGGTGTAAAGGTTCATTATAATCATCTAATTAAGAAGCAAGAATTTCAAAAGCTTCAAAAGGAGAATCAGGCCATCTTTATTGGTGCTGGAGCTCAGGTCTCAAAAGCTTTAAATATTGATGGAATAAAAGCGGAGGGTGTTTTAGATCCCTTAGATTTTCTCTTCAAAGTAAAAGATAATAAACCTAGTGGAATAGCAAAGAACGTCATCATCATCGGTGGGGGGAATACAGCTATGGATGCTGCCAGAACAGCTTATAGAATGGTTGGCAAGAATGGAAAAGTAACTATCGTTTACAGAAGAACCATCAAGCAAATGCCAGCTGATTTGGGCGAAATAAAAGCCGTTTTAGAGGAGGGTGTTGAAATCGTTCAACTCGCTGCTCCATTAGAAATCAAGACTGAGAATGGCAAGGTACAATCCTTACTTTGTTGTAAAATGAGTTTGGGGAAGAAAGACGAGTCGGGAAGAGCTTCTATCACAGAGATAACAGGTTCTGATTTTGAAATCTTAGCTGATACCATCATTCCTGCTATTGGCCAAGATTTAGATATAGATTTTGCTACAGCTGATGAATTAAAAATTCAAAAAGGAAAATATCAAACCAAGCTTCCTCAAGTGTATATTGGAGGTGATGCTTTGCGTGGCGCCTCAACAGCCATCAATGCCATTGGAGATGGAAGAAAAGCAGCTCAGGAAATTCTAGAAAATCTAGGTTTGGAATATGTTTCTGTACATCAAGAGAAAAGAGAAGCCAAGTCTGTCAAGGAATTGATGCTAAAGAAATCCAAGAGAATAGCGGCTCAAACACCCATTGAAACAAATCTCAATGACAGGAAGAATTTTAAACTCGTTTCAACTACCTTGACTAAGGAACAAGCCATGGAAGAGGCTTCTCGTTGCCTATTATGCGATGAAGTTTGTAATATTTGCACCACGGTTTGTCCAAATTTAGCTTTCCATGCCTATGCAGTGACTCCTCAAAATCTCCAGCTTCAAAATATTAAAGTTAGACAAGGGGAAATGGAGAAAGAAGAAGCGTATCCTTTTAATATAAGTCAATCACAGCAAATTCTTCATATAGCCGATTGGTGTAATCAATGCGGAAACTGTAATACTTTCTGTCCTTCTTCAGGAGCTCCATATCAAGAAAAACCACATTTATACTTAACAATCGAGGAATTTGAGAAAGAAAAAGAGGGTTGTTATTTGAATACAGAAGGAGGAATAACAGAACTCCTGTTTTATAAAGAACAAAATAAATATAACTTAAGATATAAGGAGGGGTCCTTAGAATTTGAAACACAAAACTATCGTTTAACACTAGATAAAAACATTCAGCCTATTGAAATAAAAATAAAAGAAAAAACAAACTTCGAAATTGACTTATCCATAGCCGCTCAAATGAGTTTGCTACTGCAAGGAGCCAAAGATTTTTTAAGAAAATAAATAGAGAACATATAAATACGAAAATGATGAGCACTAACGAATCTGTATTAAAAAACACTATTCAGAGATGTCGTGAAAGACATATTATATTACCAACTTATAAACAAATGAGAAATCCGGATCTGATACCAGAAAAGATCAAGGATAAACTAAAAAATATAGGATTGTGGGATTTAAACTCTCTGAATTTATTTCGTATCAACTGGAAGAATGAACCGGTGAAATCGGGTGGAGGTTTTGGAGATGTGAATTTTTTGGAACTGCCTTCTGAACTCACAGGAACAAAAGCAAGGGTTATCTTATTAATTGGAAAATATTTTCCAACTGGAGCACATAAAGTAGGTGCTACATTTGGACCTTTGGTAGAGAAGCTAATCGATGGGCGTTTCGATCCCACTCGACAAAAAGCACTTTGGCCATCTACCGGAAATTACTGTAGAGGAGGAGCATACGATTCCTACCTTTTAGGTTGTGAATCCATTGCTGTTTTACCAGAAGGAATGTCCAAAGAGCGTTTCGATTGGTTACACAAAGTAGGAGCTGAGGTTTTTGCGACTCCTGGAACCGAAAGTAATGTGAAGGAGATTTACGATAAAGTAAAAGAATTACAAGCCGAAAGAGGAGATAGTATTGTTAATCTCAATCAGTTTGAAGAAATAGGAAATCCATTATGGCATTATGCGGTAACTGGTCATGCCATGGAGGAGGTTTTTAATCAAGTAAAAAATGATGGAGATCGCTTTGCTGGAATGTTCCTCACTCAAGGTTCTGCTGGTACTTTGGGTAGTGCCGATTATTTAAGAGAGGTATATCCAAACCTTAAAGTCTGTGCTGGAGAAGCTTTGCAATGTCCTACTTTATTGGAAAATGGATATGGAGAGCACCGTATCGAAGGTATAGGTGATAAGCATGTTCCATGGATACATAATATCAGAAATATGGATATGGTAGCTGGAATCGATGATAATCCTAACATCCGATTGATGCGCTTGTTTAATGAGAAAGCAGGCCACGATTATTTAAAGAATGAATTGAAAATAGATCCAACAGTAGTTGATCATCTTCATCATTTAGGAATTTCTTCCATTGCTAATTTGATGGGTTCTATTAAGTTGGCTAAGTATTATGAGATGACAGAGAACGATGTGGTATTCTCTGTTGCTACAGATTCCATGGAAATGTATCAATCACGCTTAACTGAAGAGAAAGAACTTCATGGTGAGTTTACCAATAGAGATGCAGCCGTTAGTTTTGAAGCAGATATGTTAGGCTTAAATATCGATCACATGATTGAAATGAATTATTACGAGAAGAAGCGAATGCACAATCTTAAATATTTCACATGGATAGAACAGCAAGGAAAAACAGTAGAAGAACTCAATGCCCAATGGTATGATGAGAATTATTGGAAATCACGATACGCCAAAGTAGACGAATGGGATGAAAAGATAGAAGCGTTTAACGAGAGGACAGGAGTAGCAAAAGAGTATAATTAGTTTTCCAATAAAGCTTGACTTAATCATTAGGCTCGCCTTCTAAATGGTCGTTTAAGGAAAGTAAACTCACATATAGAAGGCTGTACAAGTCTCGAACCGACTGAAAGGAGCTCACGAACACAAAACAAGCTGTACTATTTGTGAGTAATTCAAGCTTTCTTGTTTAAACTATTAACTCGGGCATTGCGCTCCATCGGATTTGTAATCCGATGTGTTTTGTTAGTAGCAAATTGAAAATCCGCTAGAGCTTATGTTTTGTAAATAAATTGCAGATTTGTTAGTATATTAGATTACTCTTTGCGTCTCTGCGGCTTTGTATGAGAATAGAAGTAATAAAAAACGAAATTAAATGGTTAACTCAAAGTTCCACTACCAATGTACCGACTGCGGAAAAACACACAAGGAATCCGAAACAAAATATCTCTGTCCAATATGTAGTAAAGATGCCCCAACAGATCAACCTCCAAAGGGAGTTCTTAAAGCAATTTATAATTACAAGAAGATGCAGGACAAAGGAGTGGATTTTAAAACCCTTAAACAAAATCAATTCCTAGATTTATTACCCATTCAAAACCTAGAAAGCCTACCCAATCTTAGAGTAGGACAAACTCCATTATACTGTATCAAGAAGTTTGAGAATGAAATACTCAATTTCAGACTTTTCCTAAAAGACGATTCCCAGAATCCTACTTATTCCTTTAAAGATAGAGCTTCGGCAGTAGTTTCTGCTTATGCAAAGGAACAGGGTTTTGAAACTATTGTTGCTGCTTCAACAGGAAATGCGGGTTCTTCCTTAGCCGGAATTTGCGCTGCCCAAAATCAAAAGGCCATTATTATGGTTCCAGAAGCAGCTCCAATAGCAAAATTGAGTCAGATTTTAATGTATGGTGCGCAAATAGTTCCAGTAAAAGGAACTTATGATGATGCATTCGATTTCAGTATAAAAGCCACAGAAGAGTTTGGGTGGTATAATCGAAATACTGCATTTAATCCTTTGACGATAGAGGGAAAGAAAATAGTTTCCTATGAGTTATTTGAACAAATGGGAGAGGAGATTCCTGATTTCATCTTCGTTCCTGTGGGTGATGGGGTTATTATCAGTGGAGTATATAAAGGCTTCGAAGATTTGTTGAAATTGGGAATCATCAATAAATTACCCACCATAATAGCAGTTCAAGCTGAGAATAGTGATAATCTAGTCCGAAATATTGGTTGTAAAACTTTTCATGTAGAGGAAAGCCATACCGTGGCGGATTCCATTTCTGTGGATATTCCTCGAAACTTTAATATGGCTCAACAATTTATTCAAAATTATAATGGAAAATGGTTGACTGTTAGCGATCAAGAAATTTTAAAAGCATCCTCTATTTTGTCTAAAGAAACAGGCTTGTTTGCTGAACCTGCTGCTTCTGCTGCTTTTGCTGGATTTGAAAAATGGAAATCTCAAAATCTAATTCCAAAAGACTCCTCAGTCATAGTCTTGCTGACGGGTAGCGGACTTAAAGATTTAAAAGCCATCAGCCAAATCATCAATATGCCAAAATCTATAAAACCATCCTTAGATGAACTTAAAAACTTAATGTCATGATTAATTTCACATTAAACGGAGAAAAACATCATTACGATGGAGATTTGAATCAATCCTTATTGTCGTATTTACGTCTAGACCAACATCTAACAGCGGTTAAAGATGGCTGTTCAGGGCAAGCGGCCTGTGGGGCTTGTACAGTGGAAGTCAATGGTAAAGCAGTTTTATCTTGCGTGACCAAAATGCAAAGACTCGATGGGGCTGAGATATTCACTCCTGAAGGATTTCCGAAATATGTTTTAGATACCATCGCTAAGGCATTTGTAAATAAAGGTGCAGTGCAATGTGGTTTTTGTTCTCCAGGATTTATAAGTAGAACCAAAGTCTTATTACAGAATAATCCCAATCCTAGTATCGAAGAAATTCAAAAAGCTATAAAGCCTCATCTTTGCCGTTGTACGGGATATAAAAAAATTGAGGAGGCCATTCAGTATGCAGGTGCGCATATTTGTGAAAATAAGTCCTTAGAAATAACTCAGACTTCAGGTAAGATTGGTGTAGCAGAGCCTAAATATCAAGCTTATGAAACAGCTATCGGTCAACGAGATTTTGTGGATGATATCTTCTTTGATGATATGTTATTTGCCGCATTAAAATTCTCCGATTATCCCAAGGCTAAGGTGCTGAAAATAAACACTGCTGAGGCAGAAAGATATCCCGGTGTCCATCGTGTGGTATTAGCTAAAGACATACCAGGTGAGAAGGTTGTGGGGTTGATTTTACAGGATTGGTCGGTGATGATAGAGGAGGGCAAGACTACGCATTTCATTGGGGATGTTATTGTTGGTGTGATTGCCGATTCCGATCAAATTGCCAGAGAAGCTATTGCACTTATTGAAGTAGATTATGAGGTGCTTGAACCAGAAACCGATGTTTTTAAAGCCATTGATGGAGCAGCTGTACATCAAGAAAGACCCAATCATTTCGATACTTGTCAGTTTACCATTGGTGATGCTGACAAAGCCATTGAGGAATCTGCCTTTGTAAGTTCTGGGAATTATGAAACCCAAAGAATAGAGCATGCATTTCTAGAAAAAGAAGCTGCCGTGGCTCGTCCCGATGGAAAAGGAGGGATGGAATTGTTTAGTCAAAGTCAAGGTGTTTATGAGGACCGTAGACAAGTGGCCATGATTTTAGGATTACAAGAAGAACAAGTAAGAGTGGTTCTGGTTCCAAATGGTGGAGGTTTTGGTGGTAAGGAAGATTTGAGCATCCAAGGTCATACTGCATTGTTTTCGTTTCTAATGAATCGTCCGGTAAAGATTACCTTAAGGAGAGAAGAATCCATCATATTGCACCCCAAACGACATCCTGTTTTTATGGATATTTCTGTGGCTGCTAATAAAGAAGGAAAGCTCACCGCCTTAAAGTTAAAAGCAGTTGGAGATACTGGAGCCTATGCTTCTGTAGGAATGAAGGTGATGGAAAGAGTAGCTGGTCATGCTTCTGGTGGTTATTTTATTCCGCAAATAGATATTGAAGCCAAGACCGTCTATACCAATAATATTCCCTGTGGTGCCATGCGTGGTTTTGGTGCCAATCAGGTGGCTTTTGCTTTAGAAAGTTGTATAGATGATATTTGTGAGCAAGGGAATTTTGACCGATGGAAATTTCGTTATGATAATGCATTGATGGATGGTTTAACAACTTCCACCGGGCAACAATTACAGGGTGTTGGATTAAGACAATGTCTAGATGCACTGAAAGAGGATTTTTATGAAAACAAATTTGTGGGCTTAGCATGTGCCATTAAAAACTCAGGTGTTGGAAATGGAATGCAAGATGAATCTAAAGTGATTATTGAAATCATCTCAGAAGATAAAGTTTTATTACAACATGGTTGGACAGAGATGGGACAGGGTGTTCATAATATGGCACTCCAAACCTTATGTGAAGAAACTGGGATTTCGCCTTCAATTATAGAAGTAAAAGTAGATACCGAAGCTCAGATTAAAACTGGTATGACTACCTCTTCTCGTGCCACCGCTTTGGTGGGATTGGCAGTTATAAATGCGGCTCAAAATTTGAAGAAGGATTTAACTACAAATACCCTCCTCCAATTGGTAGGAAAAACCTATAGAGGTGCTTTTGTTTGCGACTGGACCACTAAGCCCGGAGCTGATGTCGAAAATCCTATCATTCACTATTCCTATGGATATGCTGCCCAACTTTGTGTATTGAATGAGGAGGGTAATATTGAAAAAATGGTTGCGGCACATGATGCCGGAAAAATCATGAATCCCATGTTATTCGAAGGTCAGATAGAAGGCGGAGTTCACATGGGTTTGGGATATGCCTTAACGGAAGATTTGCCCATGAAAGATGGATTTCTGGTATCAGATAAAATGCGGCAATTGGGAGTGCTACGAGCTCATGAAACTCCAGAAATCATAGTGAAAGGAGTAGAGGTAAAAGACCCTGTGGGTCCATACGGAGCCAAGGGAATTGGAGAAATCGGACTGGTTCCAACCGCTGCCGCTGTGGCCAATGCTTTTTATAGCTTTGATGGAGTACGAAGATATAAACTACCACTAAGTAAATAAGAATACAAGTAGCACAACTCTCCCGAGTTGTGGCTTTTAAACGATTTGAAGATTAAGAATATGTCACTAATCCTAAAAAACACAAAATACATCAACTGGGAAACATTAGAATTCTCAGACACCAATATAAAAGTAAATGAAGGAATCGATGAAAGCTTAGCGTTTTTCGATGGTTTTGATAAAATATCAATCTCTGAAGATGATCAGATTATCGATTGTCAAGGGAGATTTGTGACCAAATCCTTCGCTGTTGGCCACCACCATGCTTATTCTGCCTTAAGTCGAGGAATGCCAGCTCCAAAGAATTCACCGCATAACTTTTTAGAGATTTTACAGTATATCTGGTGGAATTTAGATAAATCATTGGATAAAGAGATGATTGAAGCCAGTGCTTTGGCTACGGCCATTGCCTGTGCTAAATCTGGTTCTACTTTTGTTATTGATCATCATGCCTCACCAAATCATGTGAAGGGTTCCTTGGAAATCATGGCTAAAGCTTTTGACAAAGTAGGAGTTGACCATTTGCTTTGTTATGAAATATCCGACAGAGATGGCATTGCTATTGCTGAGGAGGGCTTAGAAGAAAGTGAAGAATATCTGAATCATCATCAGGCTTTGGTGGGCTTGCATGCTTCTTTTACGGTAGGTGATGAAACCATGAAACGAGCTGCAGATTTAATGAGGAAGAAAGATTCCGGCATTCATATCCACACAGCTGAAGATTTCTATGACCAAGAGCAGTGTTTGCAGAAACATGGCAAACGAGTGGTGGAAAGACTAAACGAGTTTGGTGTTTTAGAATCCTCAAAATCTATTTTAGGTCATTGTCTGCATATTGATAATAAGGAACGGGACTTGATTAGAGACGGAAAAGCATTTGTAGTGCAGAACATGGAAAGCAATTTGAATAATAATGTGGGGCTTTTCAATGGAAAAAACTTGGGAGATAGAATTATGCTGGGAACTGATGGAATGCATAGTGATATGATTCGTTCTGCACAAACAGCTTTCTTCTCAGGGCAAGCAAAAGACAATATCGATTTCGTTTCTGCTTATGAGCGTTTTAGAAAAGTTCATCATTATTTAGCTATCAATGGTTTCAAAGGAGATGGAGAAAACAACTTGGTCATTCTTGATTATCCAAGCCCAACAGACTTTAATCAAAATAATTTCTTGGGGCATTTTATATTTGGTTGGTCCTCAAACATGGTTACTGATGTTATCTCAAATGGAAAACTAATCATAAAAGATAGAATCCTCCAAACCATAAATGAAGAAGAAGTTTGGAAATTCACAAAAGAACAAGCCAACAGACTTTGGAAAAAGCTATAGTGCTTTTTTCATTGTGAAATATCAAAGCTGCAGAGCAGCGCAATATTTATAGCTCAGCACAAAGTGCTGGGTGATAAGTAAAAAAAGGTTTTCAAAGCAGCCCAAAGTATTCAGGAAAGAGTCATCTCCTCATCTGCGATGTATGAAATTAAAATGAAAGAATAATTTAAAAAAGGCTTTGTCAAAGCAAATTTAAAATGGAAATACTAATAAAAAACGCAAATATCATAAACGCAGATTCCACAAACTCCGCCGACATCCTCTGCAAGAATGGAAAAATCTTAGAAATAGGAAAAGAACTAAAGGTCCAATCTAAAAAAGCTAAAATCATAGACGCAGAAGGCAAATATGTATTTCCAGGAGGAATAGACCCTCACGTACACATGCATCTTCCAACACCAGCAGGATATTCAGCAGATGACTTTGAATCAGGAAGCAAAGCAGCATTAAAAGGTGGAACCACCACTATCATAGATTTTGTAACACCCAAAAAAGGACAAAGCCTTCAAGATGCCATAAAAGAACGTCAAGAGGAAGCAAGAAATAGCCTTATTGATTGTTATTTTCATGTGAGTCCCATAGAATGGCGCGATTCCATGGAGCAAGAAATAGCGCAATGCATTAAAGATGGATACAAAAGTTTCAAAGTCTATATGGCCTATAAAGACAGTATTGGCTTAGACGATGATGTGCTATTAAAAGTAATGAAAGCAGTAGCAAAACATGGCGGAATGGTAACGCTACATTGCGAAATGGGAGATAAAATAGAGGAGGCTAGAAATCGACTTTATGCAGAAAATAAAAGAAGTCCGAAGTATCATGCCATTTCTCGTCCAGCAAAATGGGAAGCACAAGCCGTAAAAAGAGCTATAGAATTAGCAACACAAGCCGATTGTCCTATTTACATAGTTCACGTTTCGGCCAAAGAATCACTGGTTTATATAGCTGCAGCACAGGATAAAGGTCAGCAAGTGATAGCTGAAACTTGTCCACAATATTTGCTCTATGATGACTCTATTTATGAAGAAGATTTTGAAACAGCAGCTAATTTTATCATGAGCCCTCCTCTAAGAAAAAAAGAAGATCAAGAAGCCTTATGGGCAGCCATAAAATCTGGAGTGGTCTCCACCATAGGAACAGATCACTGTCCATTTACCAAAGAACAAAAAGCATTGGGAAAAGACGATTTCAGAAAAATTCCCAATGGCACAAGAGGAGTGGAGCAAAGATTAAACCTTATCTATAAACATGGAGTCTTAGAAAATAGAATCACACTACAAGAATACGTAGCTATCACATCCACCAATGCAGCCAAAACCTTTGGCCTATTTCCTCAAAAAGGCCAAATAGCTATTGGCTCCGATGCTGATATTAGGGTCGTCAACCCGCAAAGCGGGTCGACGACCCTAACTCTAAAAGCGAACCCGCTTGGCACCAGAATCTAAAATTCCTTGCAATACAGCGACAGGATTTTTAAATTTATTGGCAAACATCATGGAAGCAATAATATAAGGTTTGAAACCCGCTTCATGATAGGTTTTGATTCTATATTTCTCAAATACTTCTGCTTCTACTTCGCCATCTTTACAGGATACATCGGAAATGTCTGCTGGTAGACAATGCATATATAAAGCATCCCCATCTTTTGTGGTTTTGCGCATCTCTTCGGTATATTCCCAATCTTTGAATTTGGCATTATTCAACAGGGCTTTCTGCTCTAGCTTTTTCAAGCCTGCCATGTCTTTATTCTTTAATAATTCTGTACGCTCTTGCATGATATGAAATGGCGCCCAGCTTTTAGGATATACGATATCTGCATCTTTCATGGCCTCGGCCATATGATGACTGACCTTAAATGAACCACCGCTTTTCTTTGCATTGTCTTTGGCTATGTCAACAATTTCCGGAATTAAATCATAGCCTTCAGGGTAAGCTAATTCCACATCCATTCCATATCGTGTCATTAAAGCAATAATGCCCTGAGGCACCGACATGGGTTTCCCATAGCTAGGGGAGTAGGCCCAACTCATCACTATCTTTTTTCCTTTCAGATTTTCTAAGGAACCAAATTCATTTTTTAAGTGGAGAAGGTCGGCCATGGATTGAGTTGGGTGATCCATATCGCATTGTAAGTTTACAATTCCAGGGCGATTTGGAAGTACTTTCTTTTCATAACCTTCATCTAAAGCTTCGGCTACTTCACGCATGTATTTGTTTCCTTCACCCAGATACATATCATCCCTAATTCCTATGGCATCAGTTAAAAAGGAGATCATATTTGCAGTTTCTCTCACTGTTTCACCATGGGCAATTTGCGATTTGGTTTCATCCATATCTTGCACAGCCAATCCGAGAAGGTTTGCAGCAGAGGCAAAAGAAAAACGAGTTCGGGTGGAATTGTCTCTAAAAATAGAAACGGCCAATCCGGAGTCGAAAACTTTTGGTGAAACATTCTCATCACGCATTTGCTTCAAAATGGCAGCAATTTCTAAAATAGCTTTTAATTCATCGTCACTTTTTTCCCAGGTTAATAAGAAGTCTTTTCCGAAAAGGTCAGTATCTAATTGAGCTAGGGTTTTAATTTTGTCTTGTATATTCATATTTTTATAGTTGATAGTTAATAGATAATAGTTAATAGGTTCAAATGTTCAAAAGGCAAAGCTGGTTTTCAAAGTTTAAGGTTCAATGTTGAATACGATTAATCAATTTCCTTCTTTTTTTTATGCGTTCTTTGAGATTTCTTTGTGTGGAATTTGTTTTTGTTCAAGATTTAAAGTTTATAAGCAAAAGCAGCATAAAAAGCGGATGCGATGACCAAGTCATCAATAGCTACTTTTTCGTTAGGAGCATGTGCTAATATTTCATTTCCCGGGCCAAAACCTATCATAGGGATTTTATATATACCATTGATGACTACTCCATTGGTGGAGAAGGTCCACTTGTCGACTATTGGTTTTTTGGCATAGAGCGCCTCGTAGGCTTGCACTCCTGTTTGAACTACTTGATGCTCTTCTGGGATTTTCCAAGTAGGGTAGTATTTTTCCATGCCGTAAGTTAATCCGGTATAGGCCTCCTCAGAATAGTCTAATACTTCAACTTTGGCATTTAATCCTTCTAGAAGGTCTTCAATTTCTTTTACAGCAGATTCTTTAGTTTCTCCCCAAGTGAGGCGGCGATCTAAATGTAATCTGGCAAAATCAGAAACTGCGCATAGTGATGGACTTTCAGAAACAAATTCAGAGATGGTCACACTGCCTTTCCCTAAAAACTCGTCATAAGCCAACCGCTCGTTAAGCTTTTCTATCTCAAGAGCTACTTTTGAAGCCATATAAATGGCATTCTTACCTCTTTCGGGAGCAGAGCCATGAGAAGAAATGCCATAGAAGCTCACATGCATTTCCATTCTTCCTCTATGTCCACGATAAATATTTAGATTGGTAGGTTCAGTGCTGATGGCGAAGTCGGGTTTTATTTTTTCCTCTTCTACCAAATATTTCCAGCATAAGCCATCACAATCCTCTTCCATTACGCTTCCTACAAAATAGATGGTCAGATCTCTATCAAAACTTAATTCTTTTAAAATTCTACCAGAAGTAACAAAAGCAGCGGGCCCTCCTTCTTGGTCAACGGTGCCTCGGCCATGAACATATCCATCTTTTATCTCCCCGCCGAGAGGATCGAAATCCCAGTTACTCAGATTTCCATTATCCACTGTGTCCATGTGACCATCGATAGCTAATATTGTGCTTCCATTACCAATTCTTCCTATCACATTGCCTAGGCCATCTATCCTCACTTCATCAAACCCAGCCTCCTCCATTTGTCGTTTGAGTTCGAGCTGAACTTCTTTTTCCTGCGTGCTTAAAGACTTTATTTTAACCAGCTTAGAAAGATTCTCTGCGGTATAATCTCGATATTTCTCTGATAAGGATTTTATTTGTTCTATTGTGTTTTGCATATAACTAGAATTAAAATGTTTTTAGTATCTACCATGGATTTTGAAAATGAATATGGTGAATAAGTACGAATACTTATAGAATATTTCATTCATTCAAAATACAAGCAGGCTTGCTTTGTAATTGGTAATAGATACTTCCTTGTAAATATAAGAAATTATTGGGTATGAAGGTCTGATTGTTTGATAGATAGGTTTAGAAAAAATCGCCTTGTTTATAAGTTGTAGTTACTGGGAAAACAAAATAAATCTCACTTATTCCGCCCTAATAGTTTTTTATCAAAATAGAGTGAAAAAGAAAAAGAGCTATAGAATAAATCTATAACTCTTTTTGAATTTATGTCGGAATGACAAGACTTGAACTTGCGACCCCTTGACCCCCAGTCAAGTGCGCTACCAACTGCGCCACATCCCGATTTCTGTGCTGCAATTTTAGGGGGGATTTATCTTGGTTTCTACTCTTGAAAAATATGCAAAAGCCAAATAGTAAGATAAACCTCGAATTGCGGCTGCAAATATATGGAATTATTAAATGGACTAAGCTTTTTTAGCCAAAAAATATTAGCCCAATAAAAGCTCTTTTACTAAGCTACTTATGGTTTTGCTATCGGCTTTTCCTGCAAACTTTTTACTGGCCATTCCCATCAATTTCCCCATGTCTTTCATGCTAGAAGCACCTGTGATTTCAATGATTTCTGCTATCTCTTTTCTGAGTGAAGCTTCATCCATTTGTTGAGGAAGGTAAGCTTGAATGATATCGGCTTCGTAAACTTCATCTTCTGCTAGTTCAGGTCTGTTTTGTTTGGTAAAAATATCAGCAGATTCTCTTCTTTGCTTAACCAACTTTTGTAAAATTTTAAGCTCCACTGTTTCAGGGATTTCGCCACTATTGGTGTCTTTTCCGGTTTTCTCAAGAAGAAGAGCGGCTTTTATAGCTCTTAATGCACCTAATTTCTTCTTGTCCTTGCTGATCATGGCAGCTTTAATATCGTTATTGATTAAAATTTCTAAGCTCATATTATTATTTTTTGCAAAGATAATAAAAGAGGCGTTTATTGGTATGTTGTTTGTGTGTTTTCGTAAAACGATGTTTGTAATCAATAAATGACATCTATTTAATACTTAAAAATGATCTAATTATTGTTCTTTCTTGAATCATGAAGGTGGTCGGCAGAGTTATTAATTTTTTAAATTGAATTTCTGGACGACCTAAATATAACTATTGTTCTTAACCATGGGCGCTGCCCATGGCTATTTTTAACAAAGACTTTCAGCCTTTTTTTTACAATTAAATAAAAGCTGCCTTTTAGTGAAAGCATGATTGTAAAGTTGTTCAGAATCATAAGACCCTGAAAGGGTCAATTATTTCAACCTTGGGCTGCGCCCAAGGTAAATGAGTAGAGATGTCAAAATAGCCGTCCCTAGGTCTCAGGAATAAAAAAGAAATGCAACCGGCGATTAATGATCTAAGGAATAGGCTTAGTCTGATTTTAGCAAATATGATATTTTTAAAGACGTTTTGATCAAAAGAAAAGCCAAAACAAAACCCCTTATCATATTTTGATAAGGGGTCGTTGGTAGGATTATATGTTATAATATTAATCTACATTATCATGTAAAAAACTGTTATTAGTTTTGATTTCAGTGTTGCCTTCGTTATCTGAGAGGGAGTAACGAGCCACTTCTGATTCTTGTGAACTAACAGTATGTGAGATGTGTATATTTTTTCTTTTATAAGCAGGAACGTTCTCCATTTCATCAATATTTTTACCGCTTTTATTGATATAGGATAGCTGTCTGAGTTTTTTAGCTCTTTCAGATAGTTTTCTTTCACTTTCTTCTGAAATTTTAGATGGCTCAGGATTTTTGATATCATTTTCATTGCTTACTTCTGAAACTTCTGGAGCATCTTCGCCTAGTGTTTTGATGATGATATTTGGTTCTTCTTGTTTTTCTTCTTTTTGCTTGGTTTCAGGAGTGCTCATTTTTGGTTGAGAGTCTTGAAAAAGCTGATGTTCGATCTTGGGCTCTTCTTCTTTCTTTAACATTAATGTTGGTGCATCAATAGTTTGAGAAGTTGCTGTGGCTTGGACTTCTTGTGGCTTTGTTACCGGAACTTCTGCGTTTAAAGGTGTAACAGTTTTTGCTGTTGACTCTTCCTTAGTCGCCATTCCTTCTCTATCAAAACCTGTTGCAATTAATGTGATAGAAATAGAATTACCTAAATTTTTGTCTGTACCACTACCCCAAATCACCTCACATTGCTCACCAGTTTGATCTATGATATAATCTGTGATTTCAGATACTTCATCCATTGAAATTTCGCTATCTGTACCAGTAGCAATGTAAAGAAGCATATTGTTGGCGCCATGAATATCATTATCATTCAATAATGGTGAATTCAATGCCATTTCAGCTGCTTCCATAGCTCTGTTCTCGCCTTCGGCTACTCCAGCACCCATGATAGCAACACCGCTGTCTTTCATTACTGTTTTCACATCTTCAAAATCCACGTTGATGTATCCAGTGACAGTGATAATTTCTGCAATACCTTTTGCGGCAGTTGCAAGAATGTTGTCAGCACGGCTGAATGCTTCAGATAGTTTTAAATTGCCATGGAGCTCTCTTAATTTATCGTTGCTGATAATAAGAATGGTATCCACGTATTTTTTCATTTCAGTGATACCTGCTTCTGCCAGTTGCTTACGCTTTCTGCCTTCGAAACCAAAAGGAATAGTAACAATACCCACGGTGAGTATGTCTAATTCTGCGGCGGCCTGTGCAATAACGGGAGCTGCTCCAGTACCCGTGCCACCACCCATTCCAGCTGTTATAAACAACATTTTGGTATTAACCTCCAGTACCTCTTTAATCTTTTCGATATCTTCGATGGCAGCATTGCGACCAACTTCTGGTTTTGAGCCGGCGCCTCGACCTTCTGTTAAGCTGGTACCCAGCTGTATTTTTGTTGGAATTGGGCTGCATTCCAAAGCTTGTGCATCGGTATTGCACAAGATGAAATCTACACCTTGAATTCCTTGACTAAACATATGGTTTACAGCGTTTCCGCCGCCTCCGCCTACCCCTAATACTTTTATTATGGATGACTGATCTTTTGGTGAATCAAATGCTAACATAATCCTCTCATTTTATTTTACTAATGTATAAACGCTAATTCCTTCATTAGTGGAAATTAATAACTTTTATTAACAAAATCTATGTTGATAATCCTCGACTATCAATGCGTGTGTAGTATTTCGATAGTCTAAAAAGATTTACACGATTTCGTTATTATCCTGATCGAAGAAGTCGGTGATTTTGTCTAAAAATCTTCTTTTTGGGGAAGACACAGGAACTTCTTCTTTTCCTTTATCGTTTTTCATCTTGAAATTTTCTTTTCTACTTTCTACATCGTAGCGTTGAAATCCTTCAATAACTAATCCAATACCAGTAGCATAGGTTGGACTTGATAATTCCTCTGGAGAACCATCGGCCAAATGCTCGTTTGGATAACCAATTCTGGTGTCCATGCCGGTTATAAACTCGGTGAGTTGGACCAGATGTTTGAGTTGGGATCCTCCACCGGTTAATACGATACCAGCGATCAGCTTATTCTCGTACCCTGAGTTTTTAATTTCCCAATACACATGTTCTATGATTTCTTCCACACGAGCCTGAATAATATTGGCTAGGTTTTTTAAGGTAATCTCTTTAGGAGGTCTTCCTCTGAGGCCTGGGATGGCTACGATTTCATTCTCTTTGTTCTCGTCCGACAAAGCAGAACCAAATTTTACTTTTAATTCCTCAGCATGTTTCTTAATGATAGAACATCCTTCTTTAACATCCTCCGTAATTACATCGCCTCCAAAAGGGATAACGGCTGTATGACGAATGATTCCATCGTGGAAAATGGCAATGTCGGTCGTTCCACCTCCAATATCTACTAAGGCAACTCCGGCTTCTGTTTCCTCATCACTCAATACTGCTCTGGCACTGGCGATAGGCTCTAATATTAGATCTACAATGTCTAAATTGCTTTTCTTTACACATTTGTAAATGTTCTTAGCAGCGGTGGTTTGTCCAATGATGATATGGAAATTGGCTTCTAATGAGTTTCCCAACATGCCCACAGGTTCTTTAATGCCTGCTTCGTTATCGATAATATATTCCTGAGGAATGACATCGATAATTTCTTCACCTGGACTCATGTTCAGATTACGCATATTATCCATTAGTTGATCTACATCTTCTTGGCTAATTTCATCGTCAATATTCTTTCTGATGATATTTCCACGGTGCTGAAGACTCTTGATATGCTGTCCTGCTATACCTACATTTACATATTCAATTTGTACATTCGATTTTGCTTCGGCTTCTACCACTGCTTTTTGAATGCTTTGAACGGTGTTTTCAATATTGGAAACCACTCCTCTTTTTACGCCAATTGATTCGGATTTTCCTGAGCTTAGAATTTCAATCTTTCCATGCTCGTTTCTTCTCCCGACTATGGCCGCAATTTTGGTGGTACCAATGTCTAATCCTACAATGATTACATCTTTTGATTCCATGACTATTATTTTTTACTACACACTATTTGATTATCATATTTAATATTGATGGACTTATACTTTTGCCAATCAATTCTGTCTTTTCCATTAACATAAAAAGCCTTCAGATTTTCTAGCTTTTTATCTATATCATTGATGTCCCCAAACTCAATGTTTTTAACTCCTAATTTTGGAGTCAGTTCCACTTGTCCATTTTTATTCACGTAAATCTGATCTATTAAAGCTTCTAAAAAGGCATCTTTATGAATGGCTTCAGCAAGTTCGTAAAGTGATTTATATATTTGGGGTAATTCTCTTTCTCCTTTGAGGACTTGTAACTTTTCTTCCTTGTTCAGATGCGGAATGTCTCCACTGGCTACCATAATTCTCTGAGTATAGTCCAAGCTATTATCCATTAATACTAAACCATCGGCGAGGTATAGGTTTTTACCTTTAATATCAAAAATTCTTAAAGAGGCTTTCCTTGGTTTTACTTTAATATGTATTAATCCATCAATTCCAACAAAGGTTCTAACATCAATTAATTGTGCATTCTGGCAAATTTCATTCTCTATTTTAGAAAGATTAATATTTCTCACCGATTGTCCCAGCATGGTAGGCATGGTTTCCAAAATATGAGTTTGTATGCTCTCTTGTGAAATTAAGCTCGGATAATCGGTTTTTAGCATTTTTACTTGAATATCGCTGCTAAAAGAATTGGCTCGCTCTATATTGGCCCATACCAATATCACTATTGCGGCCAAAAACGACGCTATCCACAATGTTTTATTGATTATTTTTATAATCATGACAGTTCGTTTTTTATAGGTTCAACAAATCTGTCAATATCACCAGCTCCCAATGTGACTAATAATTCTAGTTCCATGTTTTTTAGAGTAGAGATTAATTTCTCTTTCCTTAAAAGCTGTTTATGCTGCTTCGCTATTTTATCTAGA
The DNA here is from genome assembly GCF_013166635.1 of Lentimicrobium sp. S6. Classification (NCBI taxonomy): domain Bacteria; kingdom Pseudomonadati; phylum Bacteroidota; class Bacteroidia; order Bacteroidales; family Lentimicrobiaceae; genus Lentimicrobium; species Lentimicrobium sp. S6. The sequence goes on from NZ_JABKBZ010000003.1 coordinate 47,468, forward strand.
ATGATTTGGCTAGTAATTCCAGGAATGGGCTCTTCTCTAGCTGGGTAAATATCTAAAAGAATAATTTCATCGGCTATGGATAGGCTTTGGGCAAATCCATCTTGAAAATCTTGTGTACGTGAGAAAAGGTGAGGTTGAAAGACCACAGTCATTTTCTTTTCAGGATATAATTTTTTCAAAGAACTAAGAGCAGCTTTTATTTCTTCTGGATGATGGGCATAATCATCATAATAGCTCAGCTTTTCGTTTTTAATCACCAATTCCATTCTACGTTTGACTCCTCCGAAATTGGCTAATGCTTTTCTGATTTCTTCTCCTTTAACTCCAGACTCAATGGCTAAGGCAGAGGCGGCTATAGCATTTTCTAGATTAATCATTCCAGGCATATTTAATCTTAAATCCTCTATTCTTCCTTCAGGATGGACGAGATCAAAATGATATAAGCCTTGTTTTAATTGAATGTTGGATGCGTAAATATCTGAGGATGGATTATCCAAAGAGTAGGTTTTTGTATTTGTAAAATCTGAAAAATGTTCTTTAAGCTGATAGTGAATAATGACTTGTCCGTCGTTATCTACCTGCTTTGCGTATTCTTTGAATGTATTCTGTAATTGGCTATGGTTACTATAAATATCTAAATGGTCGGCATCCATAGCGGTAATCAGGCCAATATGTGGATGTAGTTGCAGGAAAGAACGATCGTATTCGTCGGCTTCAACTACCATCCATTGACTTGTCTCATGAGTTAATAAATTACTTTCATGGTCTTTAAGTATGCCACCTAAGAAGGCTTGACAACCTATGCTACTGGAATGTAACAGATGTGCCGTCATACTGGATACGGTTGTCTTTCCATGTGTCCCTGCAATGCCAATGCATTTGTATTGTTGACTGAGTAAACCTAAAATTTCTGACCTTTTATACAGTCTGATGTTTTCTTTCTTGAAATATTGAAAGATGACATTGTTTTGGGGAATGGCTGGAGTGAATATATAAAGAATGTCATTCTCCTTGGTTAATCCAATAGGCAGTAACTCAATATCATCTTGATATATAATTTCTGCACCCTCCTCTACAAGTTTTTGGGTGAGTGGAGAGGCTGTTTTATCATATCCATAAACAGGAATATTCTTTTGCATGAAATAGCGGGCTATAGCGCTCATGCCTATGCCGCCAATGCCTAAAAAATATACCTTATTTACTTTTTCTAAATTCATGATATCAATTTAATGACTTCATCAGCAATGATGTCGTCAGCATTTAAAACGCCTAATTTTTTAATTTCTTTTTCCATGCTCTTGAGGAGGCCTTCGTTTGCTAAGCAATCTGCTGTAGTTTGGAATAATTCCTCCGATACTTTGTTATCTGCTATCAGTTTAGCAGCTTGATGGTCGACGAGTTTTTGTGCGTTCTTCGTTTGGTGATTCTCGGCAGCAAAAGGAAAAGGCACGAATATGACAGGTTTTCCAACAGCGGAAATTTCTGATATTGCAATGGCTCCAGCTCTGGAGATAATTAAATCAGCTGCAGCATAAGCTAAATCCATTCTTCTAATGAAGTCATAGATATGTATATTCTTTGCAGCTGAATTCTCTAAAGCAGTTTTTGATTCTTCAAAGGTGGTTTTGCCCGTTTGCCAAATGACTTGTGCATCTAGTTTTGCCCAGTTTTCTATTTCACCAGCTATGGCTAAATTTACAGATTGTGCACCTAGACTTCCTCCAACTACCAAAATGGTTTTCTTTGCTTTGTCAAGCTTGAAAAATTCTAAAGCTTCATTCTTATTGCCTTCTGTTACTTGTTTTCTAATGGGGTTTCCTGTGAGTTTAATCTTTTCCTTAGGGAAGAATTTATCCATTCCTTCATAAGCCACACAGATACTTTTTACTTTATTGGCCAGTAGTTTATTTGTAACACCAGGGTAGGAATTTTGTTCTTGAATGAGGCAAGGAATTCCCATATTTGATGCTACCCTTAACGTGGGCCCGCTGGCAAACCCTCCCACACCAATAACTACTTGTGGTTTGAAATTCTTGATAATGGTTTTGGCTTTCATTAAACTGCTGACAAGTTTAAAAGGGAAACTCAAATTCTTCAAACTAAGACTCCTCTGAAATCCACTTATCCAAAGACCTTCAATCTTAAAACCCGCCTCTGGAATTTTTTCCATTTCCATCTTTCCTTGTGCCCCTACAAATAGAAACTCGGCCAAGGGCATCTTTCTTTGAATAGCCTTCGCAATAGCAATAGCTGGGAAGATATGTCCTCCAGTACCACCGCCACTAATCATGACTCTTATGTTTTCGTTGCTACTCATATTATTGTACGACTTCAATGGGTTCTTTTTCTTTCTTTAAACCAACACTTATGCTTTGAATAATTCCCAAAGCCATGCTCGTAAACACAAAACTGGTTCCTCCTGAACTAATCAGAGGAAGAGGTTGTCCTGTAACGGGTAGTAGGTTGGTGGCCACACCTATATTTATTAAGGCTTGAAAAACGATACTAAACATGAGCCCCATGGCCAAGAGGGCTCCAAATTTCGTTTCACTATTTTTAGCGATAACCATAGCGCGCCAAAGCAATGCTAGGTATATTAAGATGCCAATAAAACCAATAATGGTTCCGTATTCTTCTATGATTATGGCATAGATAAAATCGGCATGAGCGGATGGGAGAAATGCTCTTTGGCTACTTTTACCGGGTAATTTGCCAATGATTGGATTAGAAGCGATGGCGATTTTTGCTTGTAATACTTGGTAGTTGGCATCTTTATCATCGCCGCCAAAATTCTCTATCCTACTCACCCAGGTATCAAAACGAGGAAGTAGATTAGGATTTGTTTTTGCTACCACAAAGGCCAGCATTACAAATAGTATTCCTATGCCAGCTAAGCCTACCAGATATCTGGTTTTTACTTGTCCTAACCACATCATGAAAAAGGCGGAAGTAAAAACCAAAAGAGCGGTACTTAGGTTGGACTTCAATATGAGCACAGTAACGACTAATGCTGGCAGGAAGATAGCTCCAGCGGTATAGTAAATACTGGTTCCGTTATTTTGTTGACCATTGAGTTTACTGATATTTCGGGCTAGAAAAGCCAAAAGGACGATTTTAGCAAAGTCGGAGCTCTGGAAGCTGATACCTATGATCGGTATTGTAAGCCATCGGCTCGCATTATTAATATTGGTTCCCAAAATAGCAGTAAATAAAAGTATGGGTATGACAACAAATATGAAAAGTTTGCTCAGCCACTGAAAGTTTTGATACCTGATTTTGGAGAAGAGTAGCATGGTGATATATCCGGCACCAATTATTGCTATTTGCTTGAATAGGAAATACAAGAAGTTCCCATCCCGCATTTTTACCGCAATATAGCTCGAGGCACTATAGATGAGTACTATCGATGCTAAAGATAGTATCAGGTATATCACCCAAATGGTTTTGTCTCCTTTATGTGTAAAAAACTTTCTCAATGGATTTGAGTTTTATAATTCGTTAACAGCTTTCTTAAATTTATCACCTCTGTCTTCGAAGTTTTCGAAAAGATCGAAACTTGCGCAAGCTGGAGATAATAAAACAGCATCACCTGCTTCTGCTAATCTTTGTGCTGTTTCAACAGCCTCTTGTGCAGAATAGGTATCGATGATAGTAGAAGTGAATTTTCCGAAATTCTCATGAATACTGATATTGTCTAAGCCTAGGCAAACAATAGCTTTAACCTTTGAATTCACTAGGTTTTTGATAGATTCATAGTCGTTTCCTTTGTCCTTTCCACCTGCAATCCAAATGATAGGTCTGTTTACGCTATCTAAGGCAAAATAGGTAGAGTTAACATTGGTCGATTTGGAATCGTTGATATACTGAACTCCGCCTATAGTTGCTACGCTTTCCATGCGATGTGGAAGAGTTTGGAACTCCTCTAAAGATTCTTTTAGATTTTTATTTCTAATGTTCATTAATTTGGAAGCGATTCCGGCTGCCATTGAATTGTAAGTGTTATGCTTACCCTGTAGTGCTAAACTTCTTAGTGTCATGATTAGTTCGTCCTTTTGATTTTTAATTATTACGTTATCTCCCGACATCCAAGCACCGTTTTCAAATTTCTCGTAAAGAGAAAAGGGAAGGAGCTGAATGTTTGATTTCTTTTTGTTTAATTCGGCTGTAATTACAGCGTCATCAGCATTATAAATGAGATAGTCTGAGGAGTCCATGTTTTGAATGATGCGCATTTTTGAATCCACATAGTTTTGAAAGCAATCGTCATATCTGTCCAAATGATCTGGTGTGATATTGGTGATGATGGCGATGTCGGCTTTGAATTCGAACATGCCATCCAGTTGAAAACTGCTGATTTCTAACACATAAGTTTCAAAATCATCCTCAGCCACTGACCAGGCAAAGCTTTTCCCAATATTGCCTCCAAGTCCTACATTCAATCCTGCATTTTTCAGGATGAAGTATAGAAGGCTTGTAGTGGTAGTTTTTCCATTACTACCAGTGATGCAAATTAATTTGGCATCGGTATATTGGGCTGCAAATTCAATTTCAGATATCACTGGAATTCCTTTCGATTTAATTTTCTCAATAAGCTTTATCGAATCTGGAATTCCGGGACTTTTTACCACTACATCTGCTTGTAGAATGATGTTTTCTGAATGTTGACCCTCTTCAATCTCAATTTCATTATCTATAAGAACTTTTTTGTATTTCTCTTCAATTTTGCCTTTGTCACTCAGCCATACTTGATAGCCTTTTTGCAAACCGAGGATAGCCGCTCCAGTTCCGCTTTCGCCTCCACCTAGAACAACTAGCTTTTTCATTTATCTCAATTTTAGAGTGATAATGGTGATGATGGCCAGCATAATCCCAATGATGAAAAAGCGCAATACGATTTTTGGTTCTGAATATCCTAGAACCTGGTAATGGTGGTGAATAGGAGACATCTTGAAGATGCGTCGGCCTTCACCATATTTTCTTTTAGTATGTTTAAACCATGTCACCTGCATAATCACTGATAGGCTTTCCATCAAGAAGATTCCACAGAGAATGGGGATGAGTAATTCTTTACGAATAAGGATGGCGAATACAGCGATAATAGCTCCTAAGGTGAGGCTTCCGGTATCGCCCATAAATACTTGTGCAGGATAGGAGTTATACCATAAGAAACCAATGGTAGCACCTACAAATGCACTCATAAAAATGGTGAGTTCACCAATACCAGGAATAAACATAATGTTCAGGTAATTGGCGAAAATGATATTACCACTCAGCCACGCAAATGCTCCTAATGTGGCGCCAATAATTGCTGAGGTTCCAGTGGCTAAACCATCAATTCCATCTGTTAAATTGGCTCCATTACTAACAGCAGTAATAATGAGAACTACTAATGCGATATATACTATCCACGACCATTTGTCTAAGCTTGGGCTAATCCAAGTAACCAAAGAGGCGTAATCGAAAGTATTATTCTTAAAAAATGGAATGGTAGTTTGTGTAGAACGAACAGGTTCGTTATTGAAAGTAACTTGTGTATTGCTGGTTTTGTCAGTGGTTAATTCAGTTTGTGTTGCACTGTTATTTTGTAGTTCTAATGCTTTTTCCTTGATGGTGATACCAGGATGGAAATACATGGTAGCTCCAACTACGATTCCTAGAGTAACCTGACCAATAACCTTGAAGATTCCGCGTAATCCCTTCTTGTTCTTTCTGAAAACTTTGATATAATCATCTAAGAATCCTATCATTCCCATCCATACGGTGGTGAAGATTAATAGAATGATATAAATATTATTAATTTTTGTAAAAAGCAAAACTGGAATAAGAATAGAACCAATGATGATTAACCCTCCCATGGTTGGGGTTCCTTTTTTCTCATTTTGTCCTTCTAAACCTAAATCACGGATGCTTTCTCCTACTTGTTTTTTACGGAGTAATTCGATGAGACTTTTCCCGAATACCATAGAAATTAAAAGAGAAGTAATCACTGCCATAGCAGCACGGAAAGAAATATACTGGAACAAATTTGCTCCTGGCATATTAAACTCTTCTCTTAGGTATTCAAATAAATAATATAACATGTTATGCTTGCTTAAATAGATTGTTAATCACTTCTTTATCGTCAAAATGCTGGCGTTTTCCATTGGTTTCCTGATAGGTCTCATGACCTTTTCCAGCAATCAGGATGATGTCTTTTGTTTGTGCCATAGCAAAAGCGGTTTTAATGGCTTCTTCGCGATTGGTGATGGCTAGGGTTTTTCTTAATTCTGAAGGGTTTAATCCAGCTTTCATATCCCTGATGATATCCTCTGGATTTTCAAATCTTGGATTGTCTGAGGTAAGAATGAGTTGTTGGCTGTATTGAGCACCTATTTTGGCCATTTCTGGTCTTTTAGCTTTGTCTCTGTTTCCACCAGCTCCAACTACTGTGAATACTTTTCCATTGTCAGTATTGATATCTTGGATGGTTTTTAAAACATTTTCTAAAGCATCGGGAGTATGCGCGTAATCAACTATTGCAGTAATCCCGCTTGGAGAAATCATCAAATCGAAGCGGCCATTGGCAGAAGAAATAGTGCTCATTTGGCTTAGAACTTCATCTTTATCTTGGTCTAACATTATAGCTGTTCCATAAATGGCCAATAGGTTATAAGCATTGAATTCACCTGTTAATCTAAACCAAACATCTTGTCCGTCTATGATTAGATTTAGACCATTAATTTGATTTTCTATGATTCTGGCATTAAAATCACCTAGGGTTCTAAGGCTATATGTTTTTTTTATTGCTTTACAATTCTGAAGTATCACCATCCCGTTTCTATCGTCTTCATTCGTAATGGCAAAAGCAGATTTTTTAAGATGGTCGAAGAATGATTTCTTGGCTTTTATATAAGAAGCAAAGTCAATGTGGTAATCTAAATGGTCGTGACTCAAATTGGTGAAGATAGCGCCATCAAAATCTAAACCTGCTGTTCTTCCTTGGTCTAATGCATGACTACTGACTTCCATGAAGCAGTATCCACATCCTTTTTCTACCATTTCTGCTAAAAGTGCATTTAAGGCAATGGCATCTGGAGTGGTGTGGGTGGAAGGAATGATTTGTTCACCAATTTTGTTTTCAATAGTGGATAGCAAGCCACAGTAATATCCCAATTGGCTAAATAATTTATGGAGGAGGGTGGCGATGGTTGTTTTGCCGTTTGTACCAGTAACTCCAATCAACTTCAACTGACTCGATGGCTCGTTGAACCATTTAGAAGCCAGTAATCCTAATGCTTTTTGGCTATTCTCAACCTTTATATAAATAACATCCTCAGATTTCTCTTCTGGAATTTCTTCACATACTATCGCAATGGCGCCTAGTTCGATAGCTTTAAAAATATAGTTGTGGCCATCTGCCTGAGTTCCTTTAGTAGCAATAAAAAGACTGTCTGTTATGACTTTTCTAGAATCGAACTCAAGTGAAGAAACTCTCGTTTCCAAGTCTCCAATAGATTCAATAAGGTCTACATTCTTTAATATGTCTATTATTCTTTTCATTAGCTGTTTGAGAGATTTAAAGTGATGGTTCTTCCTTTTGTTGCTGGTGTTCCCGCTATAATCGATTGTGTTTTCACAAACCCGCTTCCTACAATCTTTACTTTTAAGCCCAAGTCTTCGCAGAGGTAAACAGCGTCTCTTGCTGTCATTCCAATAAGTTTTGGAATTTTGTGGTCAGAAATTGTCCGAGTGGCATAGTATGCAGAATCAGCAGCAGGTAATCCTATAACTATTTTACTGGCTTCATCAATTTTAGCTGCGGCATTCATTTCTTTCAGAATCATTTGAATGTCTTCGGTAGCGCCGGCTTTATAGTAATTTGCTGGGTTGATTTTACTTGATTTCTCTTCTTCGGAAAAGGCTATTTCTACATGACTAGAATAGATTCTATCTGCAATATTTTTAAATACAGGTGCAGCTACTGAGCTACCATAATAAAAGCCATTACTTGGATTATTGATGACAATGATACATGAGTATTTGGGGTTTTCTGTGGGGAAATAGCCAGCGAAAGAAGCTTTATAGTTTGTTCTATTATAGCCCTTGTTATTTTGAGCTAATTGAGCTGTTCCTGTTTTGCCGGCAATGCTATAGTGTTTGCTTTTGATGTTTTTAGCTGTTCCTCTTAAGACCACGCCTTCAAGCATGTCCTGTAATTTCTCTATGGTAGCCTCAGAAGCAATTTTTTCATTCAGAACAATAGGTTCATAGGTTTCAATGACTTCGTTAGTGTTTCTGATTTCCTTTATAAATAAGGGCTTAACCATTTTTCCATCATTTGCTATGGCATTATAAAAGGTTAGGGTTTGAAGAGGTGTAATGTTGAGCTCATACCCGTAGGCAATCCAAGGTAATGAGATTCCGGACCATGATTTATCCTCTGTATTCTTTATATAAGGACTTGCTTCCCCTTTGATTGGCAATCCTAATTTTTGGTGGATTCCAGTTTTGTAAAGCCCGTCGATAAATTTTTGTGGATCTGTAGAATAGTGTTCCCAAATAATTTTGGCGATTCCAACATTAGAAGACTGTTCAATTACATCTCTTACCGAAATAGTACCGTTGCCAATTTTATGAGCATCGCGTATGGTTTTGCCATAAAAAGTAGTGCTCCCGTTTCCTGTTTCTACACTGTCGTTGAGGTTGATAACGCCATCTTCCAAAGCCACTAAAATAGATGCTAATTTGAATGTAGAACCTGGCTCTTCTGCTTCTCCAATAGCATAATTATAGTCTTCAGTATAATGCCCGTTCTTATCTTTTCCTAAGTTTGCAATGGCTCTGATTTCACCAGTTTCCACTTCCATTACTATGGCGCAACCGTGCTCTGCTTTGTGAAGGATGAGTTGCTTTCTTAAGGCGTCTTCAGTAACATCTTGAATGTCAATATCGATAGTGGTGTAAAGATCGTTTCCGTTTTTGGGCTTGATTTCGTTAGCAGGATCAATAGGCATCCAAGTTCCACCGGCAATTTTTTGCATTAATCTTTTGCCATGGGTTCCTTCTAGTGTTTCATTAAAAGCACCTTCTAATCCTACCTCGTATTTACCTGCTTCATAATTATAAATACCAATAGTTCGTTTGGCTAACTCGTTATAGGGCAGCTCGCGTTTGTTGGATTTGATAATGATTAAGCCACCTTTGTTTCTTCCTAATCGGAGGATGGGCAGTTTTTGAATTTCGAGTAATTGTTTGTAAGTAACGTTTCTTTTAACACGCAGATAGTAGTTCTTCTGAGCTCGAGCTCGAGTAAAAAGTTTCTTGTATTGGGTTTTGGTTCTGTCCTTAAAGATTTTGCTAAATCCGTAAGCTAGAGAATCTATATTGGCATTGAAAAAGTGGTCGCTCTTATTGGAAATTAAATCCACCCTGATCTCGTATTTTGGTATGGTAACCGCTAGAAGGCTTTGATTGGTGCTATAAATATTACCTCTAAGTGCACTGATTTCTCTTTCTTCAATACTTCTGTTGACTCCCATTTTCCTTAGTTCATCACCTTCTTTGAATTGGATGTAAAGAATTTTAGCCATGATCGCAAGGGCAAATAAAACCATAAAGAGGTATGTGATAATACTCTTCAAGTGAATTGATTTTATGGCCTTCTCTGTTGTCATTATTAATCTTCAATTATTATTTTGCGTGGGGGTACTTCAGATTCTTCCAAGCCCATTCCCTTAACTAGTTCCGCCATTTTTGTAGGTCGGGTGCTTTCCATCAATAGTGATTTCATGTAGATGGATTTTATACGCATGGCTTTTACTTCTTCTTTTGTGTGATTTATGTGCCTCTGAGTATCTTGTGCTCTGAATGTATTGCTGATAAATAGAATGATGAGTAGGATGACATAAAAGATGAATGGGAAATTCTTCTCTGCTTTTTCGCGGGAAAAAATGCTTCCATCAAGCAATGGACGTACATAACGGAAGAAGAAATTATTCTTTTTCTCCACCTTAGGATTGACCTCTTTTATGTTTTCTTTTATCTTATTCATTTATTCTACTTGTCTATCTTTTTAGCAACTCTCAGTCTGGCGCTTCTAGCCCTGGAGTTAATTTCAATTTCTTCTTCATCAGCCATGATGGGTTTTCTGTTTACTGCGGTCCATTCGTTAAGAATTTTTCCATAGAAGTCTTTTTCTAAATCGCCCTGTACATTTCCTGTTTTAATGAAGTTCTTCGCGATACGATCCTCTAAAGAGTGATAGCTGAGGATGACTAGTCTTCCGTCTGGGTTCATTATCTGAGTGCATTGATTAAGCATGTCTTTAAAAGCTTCCAATTCTTGGTTGACTTCTATTCTTAAGGCTTGGAATACTTGTGCATAGAATTTGTTTTCACGAAATTTCGGTGCGAGAGGCAGTAGACTGTCTTTTAAACCCTGAATGCTTTCGAAAGGATTGGTTTCTCTTACGGCAATAATGTGATGGCTGATTTTATAGGCATTCTTTAATTCCCCATAAAGGCGGAACATATTGGTGAGGTCGTGTAATTCGTAAGTGTTTAGGATATGACTTCCAGTAATGCTGCCCCTTTGGTCCATTCGGCCGTCGATAGGACCATCGAAGCGAGTGCTAAAACCTCTCTCAGGAGTATCGAACTGATGGCTAGAAACGCCTAGGTCAGCTAATAATCCATCAATTTTTTTTACTCGGTGAAGGCGAAGGAAGTTCTTTAAAAAGCGGAAGTTTTCATGAATAAGGGTGAACCTAGAATCGTTTGGGATGTTTCTTTTTGCATCTTCATCTTGGTCGAATGCATATAAGTGGCCGTCCTCTAAATGTTCTAAAATCTTTTTACTGTGACCACCGCCACCAAAAGTTACGTCCACATAAATCCCATTGGGGTTAATGTTTAGTCCTTCAATACATTCATTCAATAAAACGGGCAAATGGTACATAATTTTTTACTTACTCATTGTCATGAGGAATATTCCCCATCACCTTTTCAGCAAGCGAACCAAAGTCCATGTCTGGGCTGCTTAAAACACCTTCGTAAGTGTCTTTGTCCCAGATTTCCATTCTGTTCACAGAAGAAGAGATAACCAGGTTCTTTTTGATGTTGGCATATTTAACCAAATCCTTAGGGATTTGAATTCTCCCAGTAGAATCTACTTCTACCGAACGAACGCCAGCCATAAAAGCCCTGATGAAATCATTATTTTCTTTTACAAAGCGATTCAATTTTGATAGGCCTTCTGCTTCTTTATTCCATTCACTCATGGGGTAAAGCTCCAGGCAGTTTTGAAATATGCTTCTTTTTAAAATAAAACCTTCATTCAGAATAGGTTGAACTTGTTTTTTTAAACCTGCAGGAATCATCACACGACCTTTTGTGTCTGCTTTAACCTCGTATGACCCTATCAGATTTATCATTATTACTTGCTAAAATTGAGTGTAAAAATACAGTTATTTTACCACATTATCCCACATTTTACGTTCTTGTTGATAAAATGTTACGGTAAAATTTCTAATATATTTTTCAAAGTGATATAAAAACCTAAATATCAATAAGATAGGGTGTTTTAGCTGTGGTGGTAAAAAGTGGGTGTGTTTATAACTTTTTCGAATTGTTAATTATTGGTAGTGTTTTTATTTATGAAAGTATTTATATGGTTGTTATTGTGTGTAAGTTATATGTATTCAGCTTTATAGGAAGGTGAGGTGGATGAATGGTTAGATGTGAAATTACTTTTTTTTTGGAAAATGAAATCCTTCCCACTTGTCCTGATGAGTGATCGAAAATATGGAGGGTGAGAAAAGTGGAATTTTGTTGGAATAATATAAATTAGATTAGATTCTAAGAAATGAGTAAATTTGCAGAATTCAGGTATATAAGAAATCCATAAATTCGTATAGGATGATAGAAGAGTCTAGTAAAATAGATAAGGTGATTGATGTGGAGAAAGTGATGGCCAGTAAGAATGAGAAATTGTTAAAATGGTTACCTTCTTTTGTCATATCTTATTTGAAAAGGATTATTCATCAAGACTTTATTAATAGTTTTCTACATAGAAATAAAGAGCTGTATGGTTTAGATTTTGTAAAAGCTATTCTTGATGATTTTGGGATAACGGTAACTTGGCAAGGTCTAGAAAATATTGGCAAAGAAGATAGAGTGATTATAGCATCGAATCATCCTTTGGGAGGGATGGATGGTATTGCATTGATGTATGTGATTGGACAATTACGTCAGGATATACAGTTTCCTGTCAATGATATCTTAATGAATCTTCCAAATTTGAAGGAGCTATTTGTTCCCATTAATAAACATGGGAGTAATATGGAGAATGCCCGTATCATTGACCATGCTTTCGAAAGTGATGTGATTACTTTGTTTTTTCCAGCTGGATTAGTTAGCCGGAAGCAGAGTGGAGGTATTGTGGATTTAGAATGGAAAAAGACATTTATTCGTAAAGCTAGATCCTATAAAAGAGATATTATTCCTACATTTATTTCAGGTAGAAACAGTAACTGGTTTTATGGCTTAGCCAAGTGGAGAACGAGGTTAGGGATTAAAATCAATATCGAAATGTTGTATTTGGTAGATGAAATGGTCAAGCAGAGAGGGAAAGAAATAAATATTAATTTTGGCTCCGCAATTTCTTATCAAAAATTTGATAGATCTAAGTCCGATATTGAATGGGCAAAAGAAGTAAAAGAGGTGGTTTATAGCATGCAAAATAAAAAAAGATAAAAATGAAAACCATAATACCTAAGGTTGATAGAGCCTTAATTGATGCTGAATTAACTGCGGATAAATATCTAGCAGATACGAATAATGGAGGGAATCAAATTTATGTATTTACTGCCCATGATTCTCCACACTTAATGCGTGAGGTAGGTAGGTTAAGAGAGATTACTTTTAGAGATGCTGGTGGGGGAACGGGTTGTGAATTAGATGTTGACGAGTATGATACATTAGAAAAACCTTTCCAGCAATTGATAGTTTGGAATCCTGAAGACAAAGAAATTGTTGGTGGATATCGTTTTATCCATGGAAGAGATATCGAGGTGAATGGCACCGAGGTAAAAAGCGCAACTTCTCATTTATACAGGTTCTCACAGCAATTTATTGATGATTTTTTGCCTCATAGTATAGAACTCGGGCGTTCTTTTGTTCAGCCTAATTATCAACCAACATTTAATCTTAAAAAGGGATTATACTCTTTGGATAATCTTTGGGATGGGATAGGAGCCATGGTTGTTGGTACTCCAGGTGTAAAGTATCTGTTCGGAAAAATGACCATGTATACAGATTATGATAAGGAAGCCAGAGATATTCTTTTGTATTTCTTCTATAATTTCTTTCCAGATAAAGACAAACTTTTAGTGGCTCATGCGCCATTAGCTTTAGAGGCCAGTGAAGAGGAATTGGAGGCTATATTTATTGGTAATACTTTTGAAGAAAACTATAAAATATTAGTTAAGAATCTTAGGAGTAGAAAAGAAAATATTCCGCCACTATTTAATGCCTATTTAAATTTATCTCCAACCATGAGAACTTTTGGTACTGCAGTGAATGATGAGTTCGGGTATGTTGAAGAAACAGGGATGATGATAACAGTGGATGATTTGTATGAAAAGAAGAAGAAGCGTTACTTGCAAAGTTATATTGCAAAAATTTCACATAATATAAAAGCAATGAGGAGAAATCGAATATGATCGTTAATAGCGCTGAGTTTTTAAAAAGTAGTACAGGAGTGTCACATTGCCCTCCTGACCAAAAACCAGAATATGCTTTTATTGGAAGATCAAATGTGGGGAAATCCTCATTAATTAATAAGCTTTGTAATAAGTCAAAGCTAGCCAAAACATCTTCCACGCCTGGAAAGACTCAGCTAATTAATCATTTTCTAGTTAATGAGAATTGGTATTTAGTGGATTTGCCTGGTTATGGATTTGCTAAAATGCCTATAGCCGTTAGGAAGAAAATGGAAGCCATGATTAGCGAGTATTTACTTGGGCGTAAGAATCTAATGAATATTTATGTTTTAATTGATTCTCGCCATCAGCCATTGGCAATCGATATGGAGTTTATGGAGCAATTGGCCGAAAACCAGCTCGCTTTTTCTATCATATTTACTAAGGCTGATAAGTCAAAGAAAAGAAAGCTAGAAGATAATATTGCCAAATATAAATCTAAACTTTCTGAAGCTTGGGAAGTTTTGCCTCCCATGTTTCTCACCTCATCTGAATCTGGCCTAGGTGCTGATTTAATTCTGAAAGATATTGAATCCATCAATACGTTGTTTCACGTAGATTAGGGTATATTTACTTAGGAAACGCTAAAGAAAAGCTTAAATAATTTGTTATTATTCTTTTTGTATAAGAAAGTATCTGTCATATCTTGTATGTTATCAGTGTGTTATGTGGCTTTTAGGATGGCGCTTGACTAAGCTTGAATTGCAGTGTAAAATATTTGATTTTCCATATAGAATTTATACATTTGTGTTTACCTAATCATTTTTTTAAAAACAATCAATTATGAGAAAAAATTTACTTTTAATTTTATCAATGTTTGTAGGGTTTGGCTTATTCGCTCAAGGCTACGAACAAGACTTTGATGGATTCACTTCTGGAGATTATTTAGCTGAGGTGGATACAGATTGGACAACTTGGACAAATGCTCCAGGTACAGCAGAAGATGCTATGATATCTGATGCTTTTTCTGTAACTGCACCTAATTCAGTTGTTGTTATGGGTACTACAGATGCTGTTTATCCATTTGGTGATAAAACATCTGGTGCTTATGAAGTTAGTTTTGATATGTATGTACCTGCTGGAAAAGCTGGTTATTATAATTTGCAGCATGTTTTTGCTTCTGAGTGGGCTGTTGAGGTATACTTAAATGGAGATTTAAGTAGTCAGATTTCTGCAGGTGGTCAAGAATTAACTAATTTGACTTACGAAGCTAATACATGGTTCAATGTTTCATTTGATATTAACTTAAATGAAGATTTGGCAACTATGTATTGG
Source organism: Lentimicrobium sp. S6 (assembly GCF_013166635.1). Taxonomy (NCBI): domain Bacteria; kingdom Pseudomonadati; phylum Bacteroidota; class Bacteroidia; order Bacteroidales; family Lentimicrobiaceae; genus Lentimicrobium; species Lentimicrobium sp. S6. The sequence goes on from NZ_JABKBZ010000003.1 coordinate 62,481, forward strand.
GATGATGAAGAAATTATTACATGGCAGTGGAGCTTAGCTACTGATGGTACAGCTGGTGAAAACCAATTAGGTTGTGCTAATATGTATGCTGGTGTTCTTACAGGTTATACGGAAGATCCTGAGTATTATTTTGATAACTTCATGTTTAATGAAGCTGTTGAAGTAGTTTATGAATCAGGTTTTGACATGCATACTTCTGGTGATTATTTAGCTGTTGTTGATGAAGAATGGACAACTTGGACTAATGCACCTGGTACAGCGGAAGATGCTGTTATTTCTGATGCTCAATTTGAAACTGCTCCTAACTCTGTTATGGTAAGTGGAACTAATGATGCTGTTTTCCCTTTCGGTGATAAAACATCTGGTGTTTATGGTGTAAGTTATGATTTTTATGTACCTGCTGGTATGGCTGGTTATTATAACCTACAGCATGTATTTGCTTCTGAGTGGGCTGTTGAGGTTTTCTTGTATGCTGATGGTTCTTCAAAAATTACTGCTGGTGGTCAAGAATTAACTAATGTTACTTATGCTCAAGATACTTGGTTCAATGTATTCTTTTATATTGACTTAAATGAAGATGTTGCTGTAATGTCTTGGGATGATACAGATATTATTGAGTGGCAGTGGAGTCTTGCAACTGATGGTACAGCTGGTGAAAACCAATTAGGTTGTGCTAATATGTATGCCGGTGCTGAGAATGGTGAAACTCCAATGTATTATTTTGATAACTTTACTTTTATTTCTTTATCAAATGCATTAACACCTGCTACTGTAGAGGTTGATACTGATGAGATTATTGTTGAAATCGCTGATGGAACTGCTGTAACTGAAACTTTTAGCATAGCAAATGTTGGACAAGAAAATTTAGAGTATGATGTTTATCCTACTTACGATGTAGAAGCATCTGCAGGTTCTGCAATGCATAATGTTGGTTATTGTGCCGATGATGTTACTCAAAATATTGGTTCTGACGGAGCTGTATCTCGTAAAATTGCTGTTTTATTAGAGCCTTCTTTACAAGAGGATTATATTGGTACTACTTTGGAATCTATTGAGGTTTTTATGGCTGATCAAGCTTTAGATATGTTTGTGAAAGTTTGGGCTGCTGGTGAAACTACTGTTCCAGGTCCTGGTGAAGTTATTTATTCAGCTTCTTTCAATGCTGCTATTGGTGAGTGGAGTGAAGCAATGATTACTGATGAAATCGTATTAGATGGTAACCCAATTTATATTGGTGTAGAATATTTCCAACCTGCTGCTGTTTATGCAATGGGATGTGATGCTGGTCCAAAAACTCCGGGTGTAAACTGGTCTTCTACTGGTCCTGGATGGAGTGAATTCTCTTTAGATTATAACTGGGCTGTAAGAGCTAATACAGTTGGTGATCCTTTCCCAAATTGGATGGATGTTCCTGTTGATTTTGGTATGATTCCTGGTGGCGGAAGCGAAACTGTTGGTGTATTTATGAGCCCTGATGGCTTGCCAAATGGACAGTATACTGGTTCTTTAGTAGTTGCTGCTAATGATCCTGTTACTAATTATACAGAAATTGATGTTACTCTTGATATTATTACTGCGACTAATGATTTAAATGCAACAGACGCTGTTATGGTTTATCCTAACCCAACTAATGATGTTGTTTTTGTTAAAGCTGATGCTCAAATTGAGCAAGTTATTGTAAGTAATTATTTAGGTCAAGTAGTTGATGTTTATACAACTTTAGGAACTGAAGGTCAAATTAATGTTTCTCAGTTAGACAATGGTGTTTATTTCTTAGAAGTAACTACTGATCTTGCTAAGCATACAATTAAGGTGATAAAAAAATAGTATTGATTTATATCAATAGAAAAAAGGGATGCAATTCGCATCCCTTTTTTTGTTCTTAACCGATTTTAATATTGTGATAGAGAAATGATGCCTTATGGTTTGATGTTTAAGGGTTAATGACTTAGACTATTGTGAATAGTTTAAGGTCTATTTGTCTAAAGATTGTTAGTGTGTGTTTATAGATTATGTTGTTAGGGTAATCCACTCACTTAGGTTTTGCTGTCCTTATTTAATAGAGCTTTAGGATGAATAATGAGAGGTGGTAATTTCGCAATGAGATAAGGGTTTCACAGAGAAATAATATCAGGTATTTGAGGATATGTTTTGCGCTTTATGATAATCGCTTGCTATTGATTAGCAAAATGTATTGCCTACCTTAAGCAGATAATAGTTAAGTCTTGTAAACTGAAAATAGATTTCTATTTAATGAACCTCTGAATGAGCATAGCATCCAGATTAAGGTAACTTTTAAGCTGCTCTTGATTAGCCATTTCAAAGTCTTGAAAGTCAAACCCAGGTGCTACAGTGCATCCTGCAAGGGCGTATTCTGTTTCTGGGGAGGGTTCAGCTGCAAACCAAGTGTTCTTAGGTACTACACAAACGGGTTGTTCTCCGCCTTCTATATCCATACCTAATTTGAGGAGCTTTATTGTATGATCCTCTAGAATATAAATATGAATGACTCCTCCGGCATAATGATGCCAAATCTCGTCTGACTTGATTCTATGAAAGCAAGAGTAATCGCCTTCTTCTAAAAGGTAATAAATAGCAGTGGAATGATTCCGATCTCCTGTGAATCTCTCAGGTAAGGAATCGGCTTTAATAAATTCTTCTGCTCGATATATTTCTTTATAATATCCGCCTTCTGGATGAGGGGCAAGGTCTAGTTGTTTAACCCAATAGGAGGCTATTTTTTTCATTATTCAATGCCTTTTCTTACGTTCTTCGATTGTGTGGCACCAAGAGTCCAGGTGAGTCTTATAGATAGTACTGAATGTCTCTGGTCAGAACTCTGTTTTTGATCATTTTGATTAATTAATAAATCCTCATCATCACCAGACCATAAGGAGGTAAGGCCATATTGGTATCTCACATTAATGGAAGCGCTTTTCCATATCCTGTATTTAAAATCAGCTATCCAATCTACATTGTCTTGTGCAAAATATCCATCACTCAGTGTATTAGATACTTCTTGTCCATTAACAATCCATTGAACTCTAACTAGCCTTGAATAAGAAAATCCAGTACCAATGGTCAGTCCGTTTTTGTCATTATATTGAAAGATTAAAGGGACTTCGGCATAATCTAATCTGGCTTTATAATATGGGACACTATCCTCGTATATGCCATTTCTTTTATATGCCCCTTTTTGGTTGAATAAGGCCTGAATATTTACAGAAAATAAATCATTAATAGGAACGATAGCACCTGCGCCAACTACCAAGCCTGGTTTCTGAAATTTTAAGCTACCATTGTTTACTAAATCTCCTTCTATTTTCGACATGTTTAATCCGATGATGGCTTCTCCCATAATTCTTTGAGAATAGGCGTTTTGTGTCAAAAATAATCCGCCAATAATGACGATATAAAGTATCTTTTTAATCATATCTATTTTTTATAAGATCAGGAACGCAAAAGTATCAACATATATTATAAAGTCTAATGAATTTAACTTTTTCTAATGTAATTATGTCGTTCTTATATTCCAGTTTCCTAATCTCTCAAACTTTGAACTTTTTCTATTTCATAGAAAGCTGAATCCTCTTTCTTAACAAATCTACTTCAATAACCGTAACCATCAGTTTTTGACCAATATGAACAAATTGATTGGGGTCTTTCACAAACTCGTTGGCCATATTACTCTTGTGAACCAATCCATCCTGATGAACACCTATATCAACAAAGGCACCAAAGGCGGTAATATTAGTTACAATTCCCCTTAATTTCATTCCTCCATGTAAGTCTGATGGTCGATTTATGTTGGGATCAAATTCCCAGGCATCGTATTCTTTTCTTGGATCTAAACCAGGTTTTAATAATTCTTTCTTGATGTCTTTTAAAGTAGGTAATCCTATGGTATTGCTAATGTATTTCTCTAAATCTAATTCTTCTAGAACTTTTTCACTACCCATTAAGTCCTCGAGTTTAAGGTTTAAATCTTTAGCTATTTTGTGAACAATGGCATAGCTTTCCGGATGGACAGAGGAGGTATCTAAAGGATTATCTCCATCGTTAATTTTTAAGAACCCAGCTGATTGCTCAAAAGCTTTTTGTCCGAGGCGAGCTACTTCGAGTATTTGTTTTCTGTTGGTGAAATTGCCATTTTCTTTTCTGTATTTCACAATGTTTTCGGCTAAAGATGGTCCAATACCTGAAACATAAGCCAATAGTTGCTTTGAGGCAGTATTTAAATCAACCCCTACCGCATTAACGCAACTCATTACCACTTCATCTAAGGATTGGGTGAGTTTATTTTGATCTACATCGTGTTGGTATTGTCCCACTCCAATGGATTTTGGGTCAATCTTTACCAATTCTGATAATGGATCTATAAGCCTTCTTCCTATGGAAACAGCTCCTCTTACTGTGACGTCATATTCTGGAAATTCTTCTCTAGCTACCTTGGAAGCCGAATAGACTGAGGCTCCACTCTCGTTTACCATAATGGCTTTAATCTCCTTATTGAAATGTAATCTTCTAACAAAAGAATCGGTTTCCTTTCCAGCAGTTCCATTACCAATGGCTATCACATCAATTTTATAGGCATCGGTAAGAGAAGTAATTTTGTGGGCTGCTAATTTGCTGTCTTTTTGAGGAGGGTGCGGAAAGATAGTCTCGTTGTGCAGTAAGTCACCGTTCTCATTTAAACAAACCACTTTGCAGCCCGATCTAAAACCAGGATCTATTGACAAAACCCTCTTGTTTTTTAGGGGAGGAGCCAAGAGGAGTTCTTTGAGATTCTTCGCAAAGATAGCTATGGAATCTAGATCTGCCTTTTCCTTTAACTCATTTTTAAACTCAGTTTGTAAGCTGGGTTGTAGTAATCTTTTATAGGCATCTTTAATACAAAGTAGAAGATGATTTCGAGTGGTAGAGCTCCTTCTGATATATTGTGATTCTATTAATTCGATTGCATTTTCAATAGGGGGCTCAATTTTGAACTTGATGAATCCCTCGTTTTCTCCACGATAAATTGCTAGTATCCTATGAGAGGCAGCTTGTTTCACTCTTTCTCTATAATCAAAATACATGGAGAACCGATCGCCTTCTTCTTCTTTTCCTTTCACTAATTTGGAGATGATTTCGCCTTCCCTTTGAAATAGATATCTTAATCTTCTTCTGATAAGAGGATCCTCACTAATCCATTCAGCAATAATGTCTCTTGCGCCTTGTAAGGCCTCCTCAGTGTCTTTTACATTGCTATTGATAAATCTTTTGGCTGAGTATTCAATGTCGTCATTACTTTGCGACATCATCATTTTTGCTAAACCTTCCAGTCCTCTTTCTTTTGCAACAGATGCTTTGGTTTTTCTTTTGGGTTTATAGGGTAAATAAAAATCCTCTAATTCCGATTTATCTGTAATAGAATCTAATTTCTTCTTGAGTTCCTCAGTTAGAATTCCCTGCTCATCTAATGATTTGTATATGCTGTCTTTTCTTTGATTGAAAGATGTTATTTGCTCAGCAATATCTCTAATACTTGCAATTTGTACTTCATCTAACCCGCCTGTTTTTTCCTTTCTATAACGGGCAATAAATGGGAGAGTAGCATCGGCTTTCAGTAATTCTAAAACCGCTTCTACTTGTTCGGTTTTGATGTTGATTTGTTGAGCAATCTTTATAATCATAAAACTATTTATTGAGGAATTGGTGAATTTTTAAAACTTGAGGAACTAGCATCTGGCTTCCGTCATTGTATATGATGTAATCAGCAGCATTTTCTTTTCTTTCGTCCGACCATTGGTTGTTCATCCTAGCTAAAACGTCCTCTTCATTGGCATCATCTCTTTGCATCACTCTTTTTAATCGGATATCCTTAGGGGAGGCTATAGTGATGGTTTTGTCCATCAGATGATCGAATCCGTTTTCAAATAAAATAGCAGCTTCTTGTATTACATATTTACTTTTTTGCTGCTGAGCCCAAAGCTGAAAATGGTCTCTAAGTTGAGGGTGGATGAGGTGATTGAGTTTTTCAAGTTCTTTGGCATTGTTAAATACTATGGATGCTAATTTCTTTCGATCTATTTGCTTGGTACTCGATAATACAATGGAACCAAAAATTTCAGCTATTTTTTCAATGGTTTCAGAAGAATTTAATATGTTCCTGGCTTCTAAATCAGCATAATAGATAGGCACGTTTAGAGCTGAAAAAATTTGACAAACCCATGTTTTTCCACTGCCTATATTTCCAGTAAGTCCTACTTTTATCATCTATTTGATTATTATAAATTCAGCCACTTTGGGGGAGAAATCAATCACACGAATATCATCAGGAAATGATTCTAGACTGATATTTAACTTGCCAATATTTAGAGGATCTATTGCAGCAATTACTTTAAAACCTTCAGGCTTTATTTCATTAAATTTCTCAAAAGAGACAGCATATTTTATTTCTATGTGCTTGGGAAATAGTCTGATGTTTTTGTTATCAATGAAATCTTGGGGAATAGGTATCGTTATTTTAGCTTCGGTGAATTTTTCAACCTCAACTATCAGCTCCGAAGTTCTTACTTTGGTGTTTACATTTGAGGGGATTAGGAGTTTTATTTGATCTTTAAAAGATAAATCCAATTCTGTATAGGTTTTGGATTCAGTGTAAACCGTATCGATGAGGTCTAACTTATTTTGACTACCATATAATGTGATGATCTGTGGCTGTAATCTGGCGGCTCCTTTAAGCTGAAACTGTGGGAGTAATAGGTATTTAATATTTGGAAAGATGGTTACTTCTTTTGTAGCCAGTTTTTCAAATTTTAATACCAAGCTATCTGGTCCCAATAATCTGAGATTTTTCGCTGAGCTAAATATTTTGTTGAGCTCCTCAATCTTTGTTCTTACCAAAGAATAAGATTGCTTGATTTGAGCATTGATTTGTGAAGTTGTCATTTCAGGGATATTCAATTCCAATGAGCTAGGAGAACCGAATAGGCTGGTTCCTATCAAATCGAATCCATTATCGGTAATTCTGATTTGGATAACAGAATCGGGTTTGTTGATGAGTATTTGATCTTCAGGATAATTGTGGTACTTCACCGGAATATTTACATTGATTTCGTATTCTTGAGAGAGTTTGATGAGCAGCCATAGAAATGCAGAGATGCCTAGACAAATTAAAAAAACGATTGTGTTTTTATTTTTTATTTTTAAAAATGAATAATCCATAAGGAAAGGTAAAATTATGAAAAAAGCTCTTTGATGCACAAATTAAGTACAGCAAAGAGCTTTTTTTGATGCATCAAACTTGATTAGAGTCTTTTTGCAATTTGAGAACTTGAACTAAAAAGCATGAATTCGAGTCTTGTGTGGTGCTCCAAATGTGAGTTTACATCAGTAAATGACTATTTGGAGCGCAAGTCTGCCTGACGATAAGGTAGGCATAACGAAGAAGTCGAGCTTTATAGACGAACACTATTTAGTTTGTCCAATAGGAGTATCCTGCGGAACAATACCAGATTTTACTACTTTTATTTTTGTTTGACCTTCTGTTTCAATAATCACAGAAGTCTCATCAATTTTAATAACTTTTCCTAAGATCCCACCTAGTGTAACTACTTCGTCGCCTTTTTTCAATTCTTCACGAAATTTTCTTTGTTCTTTACTCTTTTTCATCTGAGGACGAATAAAGAAGAAATAGAATACTACGATGACAAGAATAAGAGGTAAAAAAGACATGATCCCACCTGATTCAGCGCCATCCGCTGGAGGTGTCATTAATAAGATTGAAAGTAAATTCATTGTTTTGATTTTATATTATTGTTTATTTTTCTATTTATTGACCAGGTTTAATCACGTCTGCTTTAATATACAAGTTTTGTTTAGCAGGTGTGGAATTGGTCAAGACGGTAATTCTTTTGTTTTGAAAACCCATTCTATTTTGACTATCGAATTTTGCTTCAATAGCTTTCGTTTCTCCTGGCTTGATAGGGTCTACCGGGTAGTTAGATGCAGTACACCCACAAGAGGTACTCACTTTTGCAATAAGTAAATCGGTATTCCCAGTATTAGTAAATTTGAAACTATAAGAAACTACTTCGCCTTGTATCACCTTACCAAAGTCATGCTCTGTTTTCTTAAAACTGATGAGGGGCATCTTCATGTCCTCGTCAAGCCCAGCAGCAGAATTAGGATTGCTAATTATATCAGCAGGTAATTTATCAGGATTGTTTTTACAAGAGACAAAAGCCAATGCTAAAACAAATAAAATGATATATCTATTCATCTGTTAATGTCTTATTTAATTTGTCAGATGGAACCACATAAAATAAAATAATCATTTGGTCGTAAAGAATTATAATTATTTTAATTACGCTTGTTTCATATTCAATAATTTCAATTGAGCGCAAAAGTAATAAATATTAGATGATGAGAAAATGTTTTTTGATTTTGGCTTGGTTAAAGATGTTTAAAATATTCATGACTTACCATTAGTAATGAGAAGAAGTTTCAAATTAAATAAGTCTAGGAGGAGAATTGCTGTTTTTAAAATAAAAAAAGCATTGAAAATCATATAGATTATCAATGCTTTATAAATTAGTCCGTGACCCCAGGAGGGCTCGAACCCCCAACCCTCAGAGCCGAAATCTGATATTCTATCCAATTGAACTATGGGGCCTTCTAAATTTTAATGTTTAAAGATCAGAGTTCTAAATACTTATTAAAACACGAGTTTCAAAACTTTTAACATTAATCATTTTTACTTTGAACTTTTTTTTTGGTGGAGCTGGAGGGATTCGAACCCTCGTCCAAACTTATAGCCCAATGGCTTTCTACATGTGTAGTCTCTTATTAATTTTCGAGATAAGAACCGGGAAAAGACACCCAATTCTTAACCTTATCCTCTTAATTTCACTTCTTGGTCGAGGTTCCTAAAAAGCTATCTCCGAATTTTCGACTCCCTAAATACAGCTTGGAACAGAGCAGGTCCGTCTGCAGGAAGGCATAGTCCCGAAATCTAGTTTCGTGGATTAAGGTAGTCTAGCTGAGCTATGACTACGCAGCTAATGCGTAATTATTGTTATCGCCATTTACATAGCTGTGAGAATTAGGATTAACGAGCCATATTCACAACACTCGACATGCTTACCATCACACTTATACGCTGTCTAATCCAGTCAACCCCATGTGATATCCCATTTAAGGGCTGCAAAGATAGTAAATAGGAATGAATAAAAGAACTATTTATCCTTATTAATGGAATGGTATACTTCGTCTAGTTGTTTGCCAACTGCGTCAAAAGAAAAATGTTCCTTAGCATATTGACGAATGGAGGAGGGCTCAAAAGAATCTAAATGGTCTAGCATCCATTGGAATTGTTCCAAGAGTTGTTCAGGTTGTTTCGGTTCTATGAGTATTCCTTTTGTGGAGTCAAGGTGTTCGCTGATGCCACCAACGTTTGTGGAGAGTACTGGGAGTCCGCATGCCATGGCTTCGTTGATAACCACTGGCATGTTTTCGTAATTACTATTGACAAGCATGAAACTTGCTTTCATATACTCGTCAACTAACTCTTGCTTTTCTAACAAGCCTCTAAACTCAATGAATGATTCCAATTTATATTCTTTGCTTAATTCTTTTAGCATAAAATAGTCTATGCCATCCCCGATTAATATCATCTTAAAATCATCTCTTTTTTGAGCTAGTGCCTTAACCATTTTGATGATACCCGTTATGTTTTTGCTTTTGTTTTCAAAAGTGCTCACATGAATGACGCTTTTGGTCTTTTCTTTTTGAAGTATAAAATCATATTGAAAGAATATGTCATCTACTACATTTGGAATAATTCTGTAATGGTTGTTATTTAGTCCATGAGAGAGAAGAGCTTCTTGTAAGTTTTGAGTAACAGGAAGAACTGCACTTGCATTTTTAACAACATATTTTGTAAGCATCTTTCGTAAAGCTCCTTTATAAGTATTTACAGTTGTAAGGTATCTCGACCAATGTTCGGTAATGACAAATGGAATGTTTTGTGTTTTGTGGCTATATAAAGCTAACAGCCCAGCTCTAGTTAAAATGTGAACATGAATTAAGTCTATTGGTTTTCTTTTTTGTATTAATGATAAGCCCTTTTTGTATTCTATGAGGAATCTAAAGAGGTAACTAATCTTATTCTTTGGTTTGGGATAGTAGATATATAAGCTATGAATTCCATCATCTAAATACTCCTCGATTTCAGTTTTAGTAAGAATATTATCAATAGCTTTTAAATAGAGTACACTGATCGTGTTTTTTCTATTGGCTGCCTGCGCATGTTTTTTTACAAATAGGCCCCACATTTTGTCATACCTATTGGGGTACCATTGGGGTAAAAATAGGATATGTTTAGCTTCGTTTTTCATTCAGGTGCAAACCTATTTACAATATTTTAATTATCAAATTTCTATTTTACTTTTTAATTAACGTCACTTATTAATATTTATTTGTTGATAAACTTATTGCCATATTTAACTTTTGCTCGTGAGTATGCTCAGAATGGCATGAAATTGAGCATTATTAGGGCCTGTTTTCATAATAATTACACTATTAGAAAAAAAACCTAATAATTTTTTTATCAAGCAGTTGCATTCTCAAAAAATATTTATACTTTTGCAGTCCGAAAAATCGGAGTAAAATCGATTGGAATAAAATATAAATTTATTAATAGTATGCCAACAATACAACAATTAGTAAGAAAAGGCCGTAATAAACTGGAATACAAAAGTAAGTCCCGTGCCTTAGATTCTTGTCCTCAGAGAAGGGGTGTTTGCTTAAGAGTTTACACCACCACACCTAAAAAACCAAATTCAGCTATGCGTAAAGTAGCTAGGGTTAGGCTAACAAATGGTAAAGAGGTTAATGCTTACATTGGTGGTGAAGGTCATAATTTACAAGAGCACTCTATTGTATTGGTTAGGGGTGGTAGAGTAAAAGACTTGCCAGGTGTAAGATACCACATCGTTCGTGGAGCTTTGGATACTTCTGGAGTAGACGGAAGAACACAAAGAAGGTCTAAGTATGGTACTAAGAGGCCTAAGAAATAGTAACAATTTTTAGTTAGAAGAAAATGAGGAAATCTAAACCAAAAAAGAGAATTATTCTTCCGGACCCAAAATTTAATGATGTTTTGGTAACGAAATTCGTGAACAACTTAATGTTCTCAGGAAAGAAGAATCTTTCATATAACATTTTTTACGAAGCAATCGAGATTGTAGGAGCGAAGATAAAAGACGAGAACAGCTTAGATGTTTTTAAGAAAGCTTTGTCTAATGTAACTCCAGCAGTAGAAGTTAGAAGCCGCAGAATAGGTGGTGCTACCTTCCAGATTCCTTCAGAAATTCGTCCTGGTCGTAAGCAATCCATAGGGATGAAAGCATTAATTGGTGCTTCGCGTAAACGCCACGAAAAAACAATGGGTGAGAGATTGGCCGGAGAGATTGTTGCAGCTTTTAAAGAGGAGGGGACTGCTTTCAAAAAGAAAGAAGAAACTCATCGTATGGCTGATGCAAACAAGGCTTTCTCACACTTCCGTTTCTAAGACGGGCAAGGGTTTACATATAAATTGAGATTAGAGATGTCTGAAAAACTAGAGTATAGAAGAAATATAGGCATTATGGCGCACATAGACGCGGGTAAGACCACGACTACTGAGCGCATTTTGTACTATACAGGTCGAAGTTATAAAATTGGTGAGGTCCACGACGGAGCTGCTACGATGGACTGGATGGTTCAGGAGCAGGAGCGAGGAATAACAATTACTTCAGCGGCAACCACTGTGTATTGGAACCGCAATAATATTAAGCATAAGATTAATATAATTGACACGCCGGGTCACGTAGATTTTACTGTAGAGGTAGAAAGATCGTTACGTGTACTGGATGGTGCTGTTGCTTTGTTTTGTGCTGTTGGTGGTGTTGAGCCACAGAGTGAAACTGTATGGCGTCAAGCTGATAAATATAATGTTCCTCGTATTGGATTCGTTAATAAAATGGATCGTACTGGAGCAGACTTTTTTGATGTTGTAGGTCAAGTAAGAGAGAAGTTAAAAGCAAATCCTGTTCCTCTTCAAATTCCAATTGGAGCTGAGGAGAAATTTGTAGGTGTTGTTGATTTAATTAGCAATAAAGCTTTTGTTTGGGATGAAGGATCGCAAGGTGTTGAAATCCGTGAGATTCCTGTTCCTGAAGATTTAGTGGATGTAGCTGCAGAATACAGGATGAAATTGATAGAGGGTGTTGCTGAGGAAAGTGATGAGCTTTTAGAAAAGTTTATGGACGATCCTAATAGTATTACCGAAGATGAAATTCATGTTGCTATTAGAAAAGCAACTGTTGAGATGAGAATTACTCCTATTATGTGTGGTTCGGCATTTAAAAACAAAGGTGTTCAGATGCTTTTGGATGCTGTTGTTGACTTCTTGCCTAGTCCTGCTGATCAGCCTGCGGTAACTGGTGTTCATCCAAGAACTGGAGAAGAGGAAACTCGTAGTATCGATGATACTAAATTTTCTGCTTTAGCATTTAAGATTGCAACTGACCCATTTGTTGGTCGTATTTGTTTCTTCCGTGTTTATAGTGGTAAATTAAAAGCAGGATCTTATGTGTTGAATGCTTCTACTGGTAAAAAAGAAAGAATTTCAAGGATTATGCAAATGCACTCCAATAAGCAAGAGCCTTTAGAGGAAATTGGTGTTGGTGATATTGGTGCAGCTGTAGGGTTCAAAACTATACGAACAGGTGATACTTTAACTGACTTAAGTAGTCCTATTGTTTTAGAGACTATGAAATTCCCAGAGCCAGTAATTAAAGTAGCTATTGAACCTAATACTCAGAAAGAAATGGATAAGCTAGGAATAGCTCTTCAAAAACTTGCTGAGGAGGATCCTACTTTTAGGGTACAAACTGATGAAGATACTGGACAGACCATTATTAGTGGGATGGGAGAGCTTCATCTAGATATCTTAGTGGATCGCTTGAAACGTGAATTTAAAGTAGATTGCACTCAGGGTCAGCCAATGGTTTCTTATAAAGAAGCTATTACTGCTTCGGTGAACCACCGTGAAGTATATAAAAAGCAGTCGGGTGGACGTGGTAAATTTGCTGATATCGTATTTGAAATGGGTCCTGCAGATGAAGGTTTTGTAGGTTTGCAGTTTGTCGACAGTGTTAAAGGTGGTAATATTCCTAAAGAATATATTCCGTCTATACAAAAAGGATTTACTATGGCTATGCAGAATGGTGTATTAGCTGGATACGGTGTCGATAGTTTAAAAGTAACTTTAACTGATGGTTCCTTCCATGCAGTGGATTCAGATCAATTGAGTTTTGAATTAGCCGCTAAATTAGCATTTAAAACAGCTGCTAAGAAAGCAAGTCCTGTTTTATTGGAGCCTATCATGAAAGTGGAAATTACAACCCCAGATGATTATTTAGGTGATGTAAGTGGTGACGTTAATCGTCGTCGTGGACAACTAGAAGGTATTGAAGCTAAATCAGGTTCTCAGGTAGTGAAAGCGAAAGTTCCATTGCGCGAGATGTTTGGTTATGTTACGGCTTTACGTACTATCACATCTGGAAGAGCTTCTTCAAGCATGGAATTCAGTCATTTTGCTGAAGCTCCAAAGTCTGTGGTGGAAGATGTAATGGGAGTGAAATAATATTCAGTTATCATATAAAAACAAGAATCGTGAGTCAGAGGATTAGAATTAAATTAAAATCGTATGATCATAATCTAGTTGACAAATCAGCTGAAAAGATTGTAAAAACTGTAAAAATTACAGGTGCAGTAGTTAATGGACCAATTCCATTACCAACTCATAAGAAAATCTATACAGTGAACAAATCAACATTTGTGAACAAGAAATCGAGAGAGCAATTCGAGTTGAACTCGTATAAAAGACTATTAGACATCTATAGCAGTAATGCTAAAACAATAGATTCTCTAATGCGTCTAGAGTTACCAAGTGGAGTTGAAGTAGAAATCAAAGTGTAATTTTAAAGGCTTTTTAAAATGTCAGGAATTATTGGAAAAAAAGTTGGGATGACCAGCATATTCGATGAAAATGGAAAAAACATTCCATGTACAGTAATCGAAGCTGGCCCCTGTGTAGTTACCCAAGTTCGTACCCTCGATAATGATGGTTACGAGGCTATTCAACTTGGCTATGACGACAAAAAAGAGAAGAATACCTCTAAAGCGTTGCGTGGTCACTTTGAAAAAGCCAAAACTACACCTAAGAGAGTTTTAATAGAATTCTCTAGATTCGAAGAAAAGAAAAAATTCGGTGAAAGTGTTACAGTTGAAGTATTCGCAGAAGGCGAGTATGTTGATGTAGCTGGTACCTCCAAAGGTAAAGGTTTCCAAGGTGTTGTAAAACGTCATGGATTTGCTGGAGTTAACGATGCTACTCACGGTCAGCACAACAGACTTAGAGCCCCTGGTTCAATCGGAGCGTCTTCATATCCTTCAAGAGTATTTAAAGGAATGAGAATGGCTGGTCAAATGGGTAATAAGAGAGTTAAAGTAATCAATTTACAAGTAGTAAAAATTGTACCTGAAAAGAACTTAATTGTAGTTAAGGGCTCTGTTCCAGGTTCAAAAGGATCATATTTAACAATTGAGAGATGGAAGTAGCAGTATATAGTGTAAGTGGAAAAGAAACCGGAAAGAAAGTTGTTCTGGATGAAAAAGTTTTTGGTATTGAACCAAATGATCATGCTATCTATCTAGCTGTGAAGCAGTACAATGCTAATCAAAGGCAAGGTACTCACAGTTCTAAAGAGGTAAGTATGCTTTCTGGTAGTACTAGGAAAATTAAGCGTCAAAAAGGTACAGGTACCGCTCGTGCTGGTAGCATCAAATCGCCTATTTTTAGAGGTGGTGCTCGCGTTTTTGGTCCTCAACCAAGAGTTTACAACTTTAAATTGAACAAGAAACTTAAGCGTTTGGCTCGTTTGTCAGCTTTAACTTATAAAGCTCAAGACTCAGCGATTAAAGTAATCGAAGACATCAATCTCGATAGTGCAAAAACCTCTCAAATGGTTAAGATTCTTAAGGATCTGGAATTGAGTGGAAAAAAGACACTAATCGTGTTGAATGATATAAATAATAATGTATATTTGTCGACTCGAAATTTACAGGGGGTTACAGTGTTAAGGGTTTCTGATTTAAATACTTATGAAATTCTTAAGGCAAAGAACCTAGTTATGGTAGAGAGTTCAGTGGAAGCTTTCTCTGAATTAGCATAGTTAGACTTGTAAATTCATCGATAATTTAAAAGACAAGAAAATGGGTATTATCATTAAGCCAATCATTACAGAGAAAATGACAGCGGTAACTGAAAAGTTTCCGAATCGTTATGGCTTTATTGTAAACAGAAATGCTAATAAAATCCAAATCAAAGCAGCTATTAAAGAGTTCTATGGTAAGGAAGCAGTTTCTGTTAATACAATGAATTATCTGGGCAAGTCAAAAAGTCGCTTTACAAAAGGTGGCTTTATCTCAGGAAAAGAAAATTCGTTTAAGAAGGCTATTGTGACTTTGGCCGAAGGCGAAACAATTGATTTTTATAGCAATATATAATTAGATGGCTTTAAAAAAATTCAAACCGACAACCCCGGGACAACGCTTTAAGTTAATAAGCACGTTCGACGATATTACCACCTCAACACCAGAGAAGAGTTTGTTGGAAGGTAAGAAAAAATCAGGTGGTAGAAACAGTAACGGGAAGATGACTATGCGCTATATAGGTGGTGGTCATAAAAAGAAGTATAGAATTATCGACTTTAAAAGAGATAAAGAAGGTATTCCTGCAAAAGTGAAAACGGTAGAGTATGATCCTAATAGATCGGCTCGTATCAGCTTATTAGTTTATGCTGATGGTGAGAAGAGATATATCATAGCTCCACATGGTATTGAAGTTGGACAAGAAGTTCTCAGCGGAAAAGATGCCACACCAGATGTAGGAAACACACTTTATTTAAGCGATATTCCATATGGTACAATCATTCATAATGTTGAATTGCGTCCTGGACAAGGAGCTAAAATGGCTCGTTCTGCAGGTAACTTTGCTCAACTAATGACTCGTGATGGTAAATTTGCAATCTTAAAAATGCCTAGTGGTGAAACAAGAATGATTCTTCAAACTTGTAAAGCTACAATCGGTATGGTATCTAACGGTGAACATAGTCTCGAAAGATCAGGTAAAGCTGGTAGAACTCGTTGGCAAGGTCGTCGTCCAAGAGTACGTGGTGTTGTAATGAATCCAGTTGATCACCCTATGGGTGGTGGTGAAGGCCGCCAGTCTGGAGGTCATCCAAGATCGCGTAATGGTATTCCTGCTAAAGGTTACAAAACTCGTAACAAGAAGAAGGATAGTAACAGGTATATCATCGATAGAAGAAAGAAGTAAGGAATTAAATATCATTAAATTATGAGTCGTTCATTAAAAAAAGGTCCATTTATCCATTATAAGCTAGAACAAAGAGTTCTTGCTAATGTGGAGGCAGACAAAAAAACTGTGGTTAAAACCTGGTCTAGAGCTTCTATGATATCTCCAGACTTCGTAGGACAAACCATAGCTGTTCATAATGGAAACAAATTTATTCCTGTTTACGTTACTGAGAATATGGTAGGTCATAAGTTAGGAGAATTTTCTCCAACTAGAATCTTCCGTGGACATGCAGGGAGCAAGAATAAAGGTAATAAATAAGAAAGATTGAATCACTATGGGATCCAGAAAACATAACACAGCAGAAAAGATCAAGGAAGCCAAAAAACAAGTGGCTTTTGCGAAATTGAATAACTGCCCCACATCTCCCCGAAAAATGAGATTGGTAGCAGACCTAGTGAGAGGAGAGAGCGTTGAAAAATCGTTATATATTTTGAAGCATTCACCAAAAGAAGCTTCAAATAGATTATATAAAGTTTTGCTTTCTGCCGTATCCAATTGGCAAGCTAAAAATACAGAAGAGCGCATGGAAGATGCTAATCTTTATGTGAAGGAAGTATATGTAGATAGCGGAAGACAATTGAAAAGAATTCAACCAGCACCACAAGGTCGTGCACATAGAGTTCGTAAGCGTTCTAATCACGTGACAGTAGTTGTTGATAGTAGAATTATTAAAGAAGAAAACTAATGGGACAAAAGACAAATCCAATCGGTTTAAGATTAGGAATCATCAAAGGATGGGACTCTAATTGGTTTGGTGGAAAGAAATTTGAAGAGAAATTGGTAGAAGACATGAAAATCAGAAAGTATCTTTCTGCACGTCTTAGTAAAGCCAGTGTTGCTAAAATCGCCATCGAACGTACTCTAAAATTAGTAACTATTACTGTTCACACTGCTCGTCCAGGTATCATTATTGGTAAAGGTGGTCAAGAGGTTGATAAACTAAAAGAAGAGTTAAAAAAACTCACTAAGAAAGAAGTTCAAATTAATATCTCAGAGATTAAACGCCCTGAATTAGAGGCAAGTTTAGTGGCTAAGAATGTAGCAAGTCAGATTGAAGGAAGAATTTCTTTCCGTCGTGCGATTAAAACTTCTATTGCATCTACTATGAGAGCTGGTGCCGAAGGCATCAAAATTCTTATTAGTGGTCGTGTAGGTGGTGCCGAAATGGCCCGTTCCGAAATGTATAAAGATGGTCGTATTCCATTGCACACTTTAAGAGCAGACATCGATTATTCACTAGCAGAAGCTCACACTACTTATGGCCGTATTGGTATTAAAGTGTGGATATGTAAAGGTGAGATCTATGGTAAACCAGAATTGGTTCCAACAGGTGCTCCTGAAAAAGGTGGAAAACAACGTCCCCATCAACAAAGAAGAAGAAAATAAATAGGAATAAGTAAATAAGTTTTAGATATGTTACAGCCTAGAAAAACAAAGTTCAGAAAGATGCAAAAAGGTAGAATGAAGGGCAACGCTCAGCGTGGTCACGAATTAGCTTTTGGCTCTTTTGGAATTAAATCTCTGGAAGAAACCTGGATGACAGGTAGACAAATCGAAGCAGCTCGTCAGGCTATTACTCGTAAGATGAAGCGACAAGGGCAACTTTGGATTAGAGTCTTTCCAGATAAACCAGTAACTAAAAAACCAGCTGAAGTAAGAATGGGAAAAGGTAAAGGTGCCCCTGAATTATTTGTAGCTCGTGTTTCACCAGGTAGAATAATTTTTGAATCTGCAGGTGTGGATTTCGCCACTGCTAAAGAGTCTATGAGACTTGGTGCGCAAAAATTGCCTGTTCTTACAAAATTTGTAGTTCGAAGAGATTACGTAGAAGATTAAAAAATTACGAAGATGAAAAATTCAGAAATAAAAGAATTATCTACCAAAGATATACAGGAAAAACTAGAAGATCAAAAAATGATCCTCGATAAAGCCCGTTTAAATCATGCCGTTTCTCCATTGGAAAACCCCAATGTGTTAAAAGAGTATAGAAAAACTATTGCAAGGTTAATGACTGAATTAAACAACAGACAACCAGCAGATAAATAATTTTTGAAATGGAAAGAAATTTAAGAAAAGAGAGAGTTGGGCTCGTTGTTAGCAATAAAATGGACCGTTCCATTGTGGTGGAGATTGAAACGAAAAAAAAGCACCCCATTTATGGTAAGTTCGTAAAGCAGACCAACAAGCTCATGGCTCATGACGATGCTAATGATTGTAACATTGGTGACACTGTTAAAATCATGGAAACTCGTCCTTTGAGCAAGAATAAGCGTTGGAGACTAGTAGAAATCATTGAAAGAGCTAAATAATTATGTTACAACAAGAAAGTAGAAGTGGTGTTGCGGACAACAGTGGTGCTAAAGAGGTACTTGTTATTAAGGTCTTAGGTGGTACTGGTCGTCGCTATGCATCATTAGGTGATAAAGTAGTAGTTACCGTAAAATCAGCTGTTCCAAGTAGTGGTATGAAAAAAGGTACCGTTGTTACAGCCGTTGTAGTTCGTACTAAAAAAGAAGTGAGAAGACCTGATGGTTCTTATATTCGCTTTGATGATAATGCGGTTGTTTTATTAAACGCTGCTGGAGAGATGTCAGGAACGCGTATTTTTGGTCCTGTTGCTCGCGAATTACGTGAAAAAGATTTTATGAAAATTGTTTCTCTTGCACCTGAGGTGTTATAAAAAGAATAAACTATGAGTGTAAAATTAAATATTAAAAAGGGAGATACTGTTAAGGTAATCAGTGGCGAGTCTAAAGGAAAACAAGGACGAGTTTTAAGAATTGATGCTGCAACAGGAAGAGCCGTTGTTGAAGGTGCTAATCTTATAAAGAAGCACTCTAAACCAAATGCTCAAAATCCCCAGGGTGGAATAGTTGAGCAAGAAGCTCCTATTCATATGTCCAATCTTATGATTGTGGACGCTAAAGGAAATACCACCCGAATCGGTAAGAAAATAGATGAAAAAACTGGAAAATCAGTAAGATTTTCAAAAAAATCAGGGGAGGTGATTAAATAATGTACACACCAAGATTACAGGAAAAATATTCCAAAGAAGTTGCACCTGCTTTAATGAAGGAGTTTGGCTATACAAGCAGTATGCAAATACCCAAGATTACGAAAATTTCGTTGAATCAAGGATTAGGTGAAGCTATTACCGATAAGAAAAGAATCGATACTGGTCTAGAAGAAATGACAATGATTGCTGGTCAAAGAGCAGTCTCTACTAAGTCTAAAAGAGATATCTCTAACTTTAAGGTTAGAAAAGGTATGCCAATTGGAGTTAGAGTTACTTTAAGAAGACAAAACATGTATGAATTTTTTGATCGTTTGGTATCAGTTTCTATTCCTCGTGTACGTGACTTCCGTGGTATCAATGAAAAAGGTTTTGATGGACGTGGCAACTTTACTTTCGGAGTTCCAGAACAAATCATTTTCCCTGAAATTGATATCGATAAAGTAACAAAAATCAATGGTATGAATATTACTATTGTTACCTCAGCTAAAACTGATAAAGAGTGCTACGCTCTATTAAAAGAATTTGGCTTCCCATTCAAAAACAATAAAAAGAGTTAATTATGGCTAAAGAATCAATGAAAGCGAGAGAAGTCAAAAGACAAAAACTCGTTGATAAATATGCTAATAAAAGAGCTGAATTGAAAGCTGCTGGTGATAATGTTGGACTACAAAAGTTACCTAGAAATTCAAATCCAATTCGCCTTCATAATCGCTGTAAATTGACTGGTAGACCTAAAGGTTATATGCGTCAGTTTGGAGTATCACGTATTAATTTCCGTGAAATGGCAAATAATGGGTTGATTCCTGGTGTTAAGAAAGCCAGTTGGTAATTTTTAATTTATAAAAACGGATAATAATGAATACAGATCCAATTGCAGATTACTTAACAAGATTAAGAAACGCCATAAGTGCTAATCATAGAATCGTTGATGTTCCTCATTCTAAATTGAAACTGAACATTACAAAGATTTTGTTTGAAAAGGGATATATTCTTCAATACAAAGTTGAAAATGAAGGTACTATCGATAGCAATATTAAAATCGCTTTAAAATATCACCCACAAACAAAAATGAGTGCTATTAAAGAGTTGAAGCGTGTGAGTAAGCCAGGTTTGCGTGTTTATAAAGGCGCTGACGATTTACCACGTGTTATTAATGGTCTTGGAGTGGCTATCATCTCTACATCTAAAGGTGTAATTACTGATAAAGAAGCTCGCAGAGAGAACATTGGTGGTGAAATATTATGTTACGTAAGTTAATTAGAGGAGAATAATAATGTCAAGAATCGGAAAATTACCCATTCCTGTTACCTCAGGAGTTACTGTTGAAGTTTCAAAAGAAAACTTGGTCACAGTAAAGGGAAAATTAGGCGAATTGCAACAACAAGTAGATCCTGCTATTACTCTTAAAATAGAGGATGGAATAGTTACTTTAGATCGTGCTACAGAATCAAAAGACCATCGCTCAAAGCATGGATTATATAGATCTTTGATTTCAAACATGATTCAAGGTGTTTCAGAAGGATTCAAAACGGTACAAGAATTAGTTGGTGTAGGTTATAAAGTAGATGTTCAAGGTCAAGTTTTAGACTTTGCTTTGGGTTTCTCTCACCATGTGTATTTTGTGCTTCCTGAAGAAGTAAAGGCAGAAGCTGTTACTGAAAGAGGTAAGAATCCTACCTTAACTATGACTTCACACGATAAGCAATTATTAGGTCAAGTTGCAGCTAAAGTAAGATCATTACGTAAGCCTGAGCCATATAAAGGAAAGGGAATCAAATTCCAAGGTGAAGAGCTTAGAAAGAAAGTTGGTAAATCAGCCGCTAAGTAATAATTAATTATACTTGCCTGGTGATAAAGCCAGGGAATTAATGTCTTTAGAAAATGAAAGTAAAGAACAGAAAAGAGTATCGTAGACTCAAAATAAAGAGACGTATCAGAAAGACCGTTGAAGGTAGTGCTGTTCGTCCAAGAATGACTGTTTTTAGAAGTAATAAACAGATTTATGTTCAGCTTGTGGATGATGCTGCAGGACATACTGTACTTGCTGCTTCTTCAACAGAGGAGAATATTGTCGGACAAAAAGTAACAAAAATTGAACAGGCTGCATTAGTAGGTAAACTCGTTGCCGAAAAAGCAAAAGAAGCTGGTATCACCGAAGTTGTTTTTGATCGTAACGGATATTTGTATCATGGTCGTATTAAATCATTAGCTGAAGCTGCTAGAACTAGCGGCCTAAAATTATAATCAATTATGGCAAATAAGAATTTAAAAAGAGTAAAATCCAGCGAAATTGAATTCAAAGATAGACTGGTTAGTATTCAAAGAGTAACAAAAGTTACAAAAGGTGGTAGAACCTTTAGCTTTTCAGCTATTGTTGTAGTTGGAAACGAGAATGGTGTCGTAGGTTATGGTTTAGGTAAAGCAAACGAAGTATCTGCAGCAATTGCTAAAGGTGTTGATGATGCTAAGAAACATTTAATAAAAATTCCTGTTCTTAAAGGAACATTACCTCACGAACAAACTGGCCGCTATAGCGGTGCACGAGTATTTATGAAGCCTGCTGCTCCTGGTACTGGAGTAATTGCTGGTGGAGCGATGCGTGCTGTTTTTGAGAGTGTGGGAGTTAAGGATGTATTAGCAAAATCTAAAGGTTCATCAAATCCACACTCAGTGGTAAAGGCGACTATAGATGCTTTGACTAACCTCAGAGATCCAAAAACAATAGCACAGCTTAGAAATGTTGATTTAGACACAGTATTTAACGGATAAAATCAGGCATAATGGAAAGAAAAGTAAGAATCAAGCAGGTAAGAAGTAGAATTGGTCATCCAAAAGATCAAAAAGCAACCCTTGACGCTCTTGGCCTGACTAAAATGAATCAGGTTAAAGAACTAACGTTGAATGGTCCTTTAGAGGGTATGGTCAACAAAGTGAAACATTTATTACTAATCGAAGAAATTTAAATTATATAATCATGGATTTAAGTAATTTAAAACCGGCAGAGGGAGCAACTCACTCAGATAAAAGAATTGGTCGTGGACAAGGATCTGGCAAAGGTGGAACATCTACTAGAGGTCATAAAGGTGCAAAGTCACGTTCTGGTTACAAACGTAAAAGAGGATTTGAAGGTGGTCAAATGCCATTATTCAGACGCGTTCCTAAATTTGGTTTCAAAAATATAAATAGAGTAGAGTATCGCGGTATTAACGTGGACGCTATTCAGAAAATTGCTGAAGAATTAGAACTTCAAGCAATAACAATAGACGTTTTAATTGAGAATGGTTTGGTTAACAAGAAAGATAGAGTTAAAGTATTGGGAAGAGGTGAGTTGACAGCTAAAGTGGACATAACAGCCCATGCCTTTTCTGCGTCTGCAACTAAATTAATCGAAGCACAAGGTGGTACAGCAACTACCATTTAAAACCAATTTTCATGAAAAAACTAATCGAAACTATTAGAAATATCTTTAAAATAGAGGATCTTCGCAAGAGGATTCTCTATACCTTAGGTGTTATTCTGATATATAGACTGGGATCTTATGTGGTTCTGCCAGGTGTAGATCCTACTCAGTTAGCAGCATTAAAAAATCAAACTGATTCAGGATTATTAGGCTTATTGAATATGTTCTCTGGTGGAGCATTTTCTAATGCATCTATTTTTGCATTGGGTATCATGCCTTATATTTCTGCTTCTATTGTGATTCAGCTGTTAGGAATGGCTATTCCCTATTTTCAGAAACTACAGAAAGAAGGAGAAAGTGGAAGAAATAAAATCAATCAAATTACACGTTGGTTAACTGTTGCAATTACTGCATTTCAGGCTCCAGCGTATATTACTAATTTGATTTCTCAACTTCCTGCACAAGCAATTTCACCTTTTGACCCTAATATTACATCTCCTACTACATTTTTTTGGATATCTAGCATCCTAATATTAGTTGCTGGAACTTTATTTGTAATGTGGTTAGGTGAAAGAATTACAGAAAAAGGAATTGGAAACGGTATCTCTCTTATCATTATGATAGGTATTATTGCGAACTTACCTTTCGCTTTATTCAGTGAGTTTGCTTCTCGTATGGAGCAGTCTGGAGGAGGATTGGTGGTGTTTATTATTGAAATTGCAGTATTAGTATTTGTTGTGCTGTTAACTATTCTTCTTGTACAAGGTACACGCCGTATTCCAGTGCAGTATGCTAAAAGAATTGTTGGTAATAAACAGTATGGTGGTGTTCGCCAGTATATTCCTTTAAAGGTTAATGCTGCAGGTGTTATGCCTATCATCTTTGCTCAGGCAATTATGTTCTTACCCATTACTTTTGCTGGTTTTTCTGAATCAGAAGGAATGAGTGCTTTTGCAGCAACTTTTTCCAATATCAATGGGTTTTGGTATAACTTAGTATTCTTTATCGTTATTATTATCTTCACCTATTTCTATACAGCGGTTACAATTAACCCTAATCAAATGGCTGATGATATGAAGAAAAATGGTGGTTTTATTCCCGGTGTTAAGCCTGGTAAGAAAACTGCTGAATTCTTGGATGATGTAATGTCTAAAATAACTTTACCTGGATCTATATTCCTAGGTTTAGTTGCTATTATGCCTGCATTTGTTAGTGTTGTTGGAGTTAGTAGTCAGTTTGCTCAATTTTATGGTGGTACATCTTTACTTATTATGGTAGGTGTAGTATTAGATACATTACAGCAAATTGAAAGTCATCTTTTGATGCGTCATTATGATGGGCTTACTAAATCTGGTAGAATTAAAGGAAGAGGCGGAGCTGCTTCTGGAATGTAAGAATGGCAAAAGATAAAGTTACTATTAAAACTGAAGAAGAGATTGATCTTCTTAGAAAAAGTTCTTTACTTGTTGGTAGAACTCTGGCAGAAATCGCCAAAGTCATTGAGCCTGGCGTGAGTACCGCAAAATTAGATCGATTAGCTGAAGAGTTTATTAGAGATAATGGTGCTGTTCCTGGGTTTAAAGGTTATGGCGGTTTTCCAGCTACCTTATGCATGAGCATCAACGAAGAAGTTGTTCATGGAATACCTGGAGATCGTATCATTAATGATGGAGATGTTGTTTCGGTGGATTGTGGAACATTAATGAATGGTTTTTATGGAGACTCTGCCTATACCTTTGCAGTTGGAAATGTAAAGGAAGAAGTACTCAGATTGCTAGAAGTAACAAAAGAATCCTTATATAAAGGAATCGAACAAGCTGTTACTGGAAAACGTGTTGGAGATATTGGATTTGCCATTCAAAATCATGTTGAGCAGTTTGGATATGGAGTGGTTCGAGATTTAGTTGGGCATGGATTGGGAAGAAATTTGCATGAGAAGCCGGAAATACCTAATTTTGGCCGCCGTGGTTCAGGTCCTAAACTTCAGGAGCGTATGGTAATAGCAATTGAGCCCATGATAACACTGGGAACCTTTGATATTGCACAGGATCCGGATGGTTGGACTATTCGAACTTTGGATAATTTACCCGCTGCTCACTTTGAGCATGATGTAGTTATTCGAAGAGGAAAAGCAGAGATTCTGTCAAGTTTTGAGTTTATTGAAGAAGTTTTAAGAAAAAAAGAGTAAGATTATTATGGCAAAACAAATGTCAATTGAACAAGATGGTAAGGTGATCGAATCACTTGGAAACGCCATGTTTAGAGTAGAATTTGAAAATGGGCATATCATTACTGCACATATAAGTGGAAAAATGAGAATGCACTATATTAAAATTTTACCTGGTGACAAAGTTAAAGTGGAAATGTCGCCATATGATCTATCAAAAGGAAGAATAACATTTAGATACAAATAAACGAGCAATGAAAATTAGAGCGTCTGTAAAAAAGAGAAGTGCTGAGTGCAAGATTGTACGCAGAAAAGGAAGATTATATGTAATCAACAAGAAAAATCCCAAGTTTAAACAACGTCAGGGATAAAAATTATTTTTAATAAGTTAAGTGTATGGCTAGGATTGCAGGTATAGATTTACCTAAACAAAAAAGAGGAGAAATTGGTTTGACTTACATCTTCGGAATTGGAAGAAGTAGTGCTCAAAGCATTTTAACTGAAGCTGGAATCGATTGGAGCAAGAAAGTTCAAGATTGGTCAGATGCAGAACAAAAACAGATTCGTGATATTTTAGCAAAAAGCTATTTGATCGAAGGTGAATTACGTTCTGAAGTTCAGATGAACATCAAGAGACTTATGGACATCGGTTGTTATCGTGGAATTCGTCATCGTATTGGTTTACCATTACGTGGACAATCTACTAAGAATAACGCTCGTACCAGAAAAGGTAGAAAAAAGACTGTTGCTGGAAAGAAGAAGGCAATTAAATAAAATCTAGATTAAAACATTAGAAGTTTTTAATTATGGCAAAAAAGACAAAAAAGGTAACGAAGAAAAGAGTCGTTAAGATAGAGGCAGCTGGTAAAGCTTTTGTAAATGCTTCTTTCAATAACGTTATCATTTCTTTGACCAATAATCAAGGACAAGTTATTTCTTGGTCGTCTGCAGGTAAAATGGGATTTAGAGGTTCTAAGAAGAACACACCATATGCTGCACAGATGGCTGCAGGAGATTGCGCAAAAGTGGCTTTTGATTTAGGTTTAAGAAAGGTGAAAGTTTACGTGAAAGGACCAGGAGCAGGACGTGATTCTGCTATCCGTACTATCCATTCTCACGGAATTGAAGTTACCGAGATTAAGGATGTAACTCCATTACCACATAATGGGTGTAGACCTCCAAAGAAAAGAAGAGTATAATAACAAAGTATGTAACTAGTTTCAGCTTTACTGATAATTTTTTAGCTGAAACAAAATAAATTAGATTATGGCAAGATATATTGGTCCAAAGACTAAAATTGCACGTAAGTTCCGTGAGCCTATTTTCGGCCCGGATAAAAGCTATGAGAAGAAAAATTATCCTCCAGGACAACACGGACCTAATGCTCGCAGAAAGAAAGTTTCTGAGTATGGAATCCAGCTGAAGGAAAAACAAAAAGCTAAATACACTTACGGTGTCTTAGAAAGACAATTTAGAAACTTATTCAAAAAAGCTTCAAGTAAAAAAGGAATCACCGGTGAAGTATTATTACAATTAATCGAAGCTCGTTTAGACAATACGGTTTACAGACTAGGTATTGCCCCAACAAGATCAGCTGCTCGTCAATTTGTATCTCATCGTCATGTAACCGTAAATGGCAAAGTAGTTAATATTCCTTCTTACAGCCTACGTCCAGGTGATGTAGTAGCAGTTAGAGAAAGGTCAAAATCCTTGGAAGTTGTAACAAATGCAATAGCATCTAGAATAAATTATCCTTGGTTAGAGTGGGATGAAGATAAGTTTGCTGGAAAATTTGTAAGTTTCCCTGAAAGAGCAGACATACCTGAAACTATCAACGAACAGTTGATTGTTGAACTCTATTCGAAATAAGAAATAAATTAATAACCAAGATAAAAGGAACGTTATATGGCTATTTTAGCTTTCCAGAAACCAGATAAAGTAATCATGATAGAATCGACAGATTCGAAAGGACTATTTGAATTTCGTCCTCTAGAACCTGGATTCGGGATTACTATTGGCAATGCTCTAAGAAGAATTTTATTGTCTTCTCTTGAGGGATTCGCCATTACAAGTATTAGAATCGAAGGTGTTGACCATGAATTCTCATCTATCAAAGGGGTTATAGAGGATGTTACAGACATCATCCTTAACCTTAAGAAAGTAAGATTCAAGCAACAAATTGACTCTGAAACTAGTGAAAAAGTAAATGTGGTTATTGGCGATCAAGAAACGTTCAAGGCAGGAGACATCAACAAGTACCTTTCTGTATTTCAAGTATTAAATCCTGAGCAGGTAATTTGTCATATGGAACCATCCGTTAAATTGAATGTGGAAATCACTATTCAAAAAGGAAGAGGGTATGTACCTGCTGAAGAAAATAAGAACGTGAATGATCCGATTGGAACTGTAGCTATAGATTCTATTCATACTCCCATTAAAAATGTGAAGTTTGATGTAGAAAACTATAGAGTTGAACAAAAAACTGATTATGAAAAATTAGTTTTTGATATCGACACTGATGGTTCTATCAGCCCAAAAGATGCATTGCAGGAAGCAGCGAAAATTCTAATTCATCACTTCATGTTATTCTCAGATGAGAAGATCTCTTTAGAAACTGAAGAGAAATCTGTATCAGAAGAATTCGATGAAAATACCCTACATGTACGTCAGTTATTAAAAACAAAATTAGTGGATATGGACTTGTCAGTTCGTGCTCTAAATTGTTTGAAAGCTGCAGATGTAGAAACTTTAGGTGAACTTGTAGCATTCAACAAGAATGACTTATTAAAATTCAGAAACTTCGGAAGAAAATCTCTTACAGAGTTAGAAGAATTAGTGAAAAACAAGAGCCTTGAATTTGGAATGAATACTGCTAAGTACAAATTAGATAAGGATTAATTGACATGAGACATAATAAGAAATTTAATCATTTAGGAAGAAGAAGTGCGCATAGAAAAGCCATGCTTTCTAATATGGCAACCTCTCTTATCATACACAAGAGAATAAAAACTACAGTTGCCAAAGCTAAAGCACTTAAAATCTATGTTGAACCATTGATTACTAAATCAAAGACAGATAGCACACATTCAAGAAGAGTTGTATTTGCTTACTTAAAAAGCAAAGATGCTGTTACTGAATTATTCAGAGACATCTCTATGAAAGTGGCTGACCGTCCAGGTGGTTACACTAGAATAATCAAATTAGGAACTCGTTTAGGTGACAATGCTGAAATGTGTATGATCGAATTAGTAGATTATAACGAGCATATGTTAAGCACTAAAGAGACTAAGAAGAAGTCTAGAAGAAGCCGTCGTGGTGGTGGTGCAACAAAAACTGCAGAAGCAGCAGCAGAGAAAACTGTTGAAGCTAAAGCAGAAGAAGTTACCGAAGCAAAAGAAGAAGCTACAGAAGAAAAGAAAGCTGAATAGTCTTTTGAAAAAAGTTGTGGAGCCTGATATCGAAAATATCGGGCTTTTTTGGATCTTGATAATGACTTGTTTTTAGGATTTATTCTTTTTATATTTGGTATATATTTAACATAAGACTAGAAACTGAGATTTTATTTATTTTAATTTGATTCAGAATCTGGCCTTTTATTATTCACATATTAAAAAATACATTATGAAAAAAGCTTTATTATTATTATCGGTAGTACTACTTGTTTCGTTTATTTCAAGTTGTGAAAATAGAGATGTTAATCCATTTGATGAAAACCCTTCTGATGTTCAACTAAAGTCAAATTCCAATGAAAATTCAGATTGTTTCCAAGAAGTGATTGGTGAATTATCTCAAGGAGAGTATTTAATTACAAAAAGTACCATTGAGATTAAAACCAAATGGGAGGACGTATTAAATAAAAACAATGACTTGTCAGTAGTGCTGGATGAAATTACTATAGTTAATATTAACGGATATCACATTTTAAAAGGTGTTGATCTCACTAACCATTCTGTTTCTATTATTCCATTGGTTTTGAAGGATGGTAAACTATATGAGATGAAGGCAGCACCAGGTGGTGGTTATACTGTTACTTGTTCAGGATGTACTAGTACAGGGGCTAGTTCCTCTGGTGAATGTGAACCACAAATAAATCCACAGAATGGTTACTATTGTACGGACTGTAGTGAAGGAAAGTGTACAAAAACTACTACATATGATCCATCTGGAATTCTTTAGAAAATAAACATCTTTAATCTAAATAAGTTAAAAGGGCTGATTTTTTCAGACCTTTTTTTTTGCGCAAAATTTAATTTCGTATCTTCGCTGCTCAATTGAAAATACAAAGATATTTCAATTAAAAAATTTAATAAACCGTTTAAAAAATTAGTGAAATGGGAGCAATAACCAACATTCATGCAAGAGAAATTTTGGACTCAAGAGGGAATCCAACAGTAGAAGTAGATGTATTTACAAGTAATGGTATCGTAGGCCGTGCGGCTGTCCCTTCTGGAGCTAGTACCGGTGTTCACGAAGCTGTTGAGTTACGTGATGATGACAAGAATAGATTCTTAGGTAAAGGTGTTCTTAATGCTGTTCAAAATGTAAACAAAATTTTGAATGATGAGCTTAAAGGAATGTATGTAACTGACCAAATTGATATCGATACTAGAATGATCGAAATCGATGGTACTCCAAATAAAGCAAAATTGGGTGCTAACGCTATGTTAGGTGTAAGTTTAGCTTGTGCTAATGCTGCTGCTCAAGAAACAGGACAGTATCTTTATAGATATATCGGTGGAACAAGTGCTAATACACTTCCTATTCCAATGATGAACATCCTTAATGGTGGTTCTCACGCTGATAATAGTATCGATTTCCAAGAGTTTATGATTATGCCTGCTGGTGCTGAGCGTTTCTCAGAGGCTTTAAGAATGGGTGCTGAAGTTTTCCATAATCTTAAATCAGTTTTAAAGAAACAAGGTTACTCAACAAACGTTGGTGATGAGGGTGGATTTGCTCCAAACCTTAAATCTAATGAAGAGGCTTTAACACTAATCTTACAAGCTATTGAGAAGGCTGGATACCGTCCTGGTGAAGATATCTTTATCGCTTTAGATCCAGCTTCTGCTGAATATTTTCTACCAGAAGAAAATATGTATCACCTTAAATGGTCAACAGGGGATAAATTAACTCCTGGTCAGATGGTTGATTTTTGGGATAATTGGGCTAAGAAATACCCTATTGTATCAATTGAAGATGGTATGAGTGAAGATGATTGGGATGGTTGGAAATTAATGACTGAAAGATTGGGTGATAAAATTCAATTAGTAGGTGATGATTTATTTGTAACTAATACTGATAGATTATCAATGGGTATTGAAAAAGATATCGCTAACTCTATTCTAATTAAAGTGAACCAAATTGGTACATTAACAGAAACTATCAACGCTGTTAAGATGGCACAATCTAATAGTTATACTGCTGTGATGAGCCACCGATCTGGTGAAACTGAAGATACTACTATTGCTGATTTAGCTGTAGCTTTAAATACTGGTCAAATCAAGACTGGTTCTGCTAGCCGTTCTGATAGAATAGCAAAATATAACCAATTATTACGCATTGAAGAAATCTTAGGAAGTGCTGCTTATTTCCCAGGAAAAGACTTCAAATATGTGAAGTAATTAGAAAATGAACAAAAAAAATCCATCATTGAGAAATGATGGATTTTTTTTATGCTTTTTTTGAGGATGTTTAAACCGCAATATCCCCTTTTATAGTAGGATGAGCCTCATAATTAACAAGCTCAAAATCTTCAATCTTAAAGTCGAAGATGCTTTTGACTTCAGGATTGAGTTTCATGGTAGGTAGTTCTTTAGTATTACGAGTAAGTTGGAGTTTTACTTGGTCCATGTGATTATTGTAAATATGAGCATCACCTATAGTATGCACAAAATCTCCTGGCTCAAGTCCAGTAACTTGGGCTATCATCATAGTTAGAAGTGCGTAACTTGCAATATTAAATGGTACCCCTAAAAAGATATCTGCGCTGCGTTGGTAGAGTTGACAGCTCAACTTTCCATTGGCTACATAAAACTGGAAAAGTATATGACAAGGAGGCAGTGCCATCTTCGAAATCTCACTTACATTCCATGCATTTACTATATGACGCCTAGAGTCTGGATTGTTTTGAATTGAATCAATGATTTGGCTAATTTGATCAACATGTTGTCCATCGGCGCTAGGCCATGAACGCCACTGATAACCATAAATAGGACCTAGGTCACCATTTTCGTCGGCCCATTCATTCCAAATCCTCACTTTGTTTTCTTGAAGATACTTCACATTGGTATCACCTTTTAAAAACCACAATAACTCGTGAATGATAGAGCGTAGGTGCAGCTTTTTAGTGGTAGTAATCGGAAAGCCTTTAGTTAGATCGAAACGCATCTGATGTCCAAAAACACTCTTTGTTCCTGTTCCTGTTCTGTCCGTTTTCTCGGTGCCTTCCTCTAAAACTCTTTCTAGTAGGTTTAAGTATTGAATCATGTTTTGTTTTCGTCTTTATTATAAACTCTAATGTGCTATTTCACCAATTTTTTCTGGTTCATGTTTGTGCTTAAACATCAAGGCGAAAGCCACAGTTATAAGGAGTGAATAGATTGCAAAAGAAGTCCATATTTCTTGCCACATATAATTTCCATCATTATTTAAGAAGAATTTATCAATAATAATACCGCTCGACCATGAGCCTAAAATTGCACCAAAGCCGTTTGTCATCATCATAAATAGACCTTGAGCACTGGCTCTAATTTTAGAATCTGTTTGTGTTTCTACGAACAGAGACCCCGAAATATTAAAGAAGTCAAAAGCCATTCCGTATACAATATTTGAAAGAATAATCATCCATAAATAATCAGCTGGATTTCCATAACCGAATAATGCAAACCTAATAACCCATGCTATCATACTCATAAGCATCACTTTTTTAATACCAAATCTTTTCAAAAAGAATGGTATAGCAAGTATAAATAAGGTTTCTGATATTTGTGAAATGGACATGATAATCGCTGGGTATTCTATCACCAATAGATCTTTGTATTCTGGAATTTTAGCAAAATCGTGAAGGAATGTATCACCATACATATTGGTAAGCTGTAAAGAAGCACCAAGTAACATGGAGAAGATAAAGAACATGGCCATTTTAGAGTTCTTAAATAAGGCAAATGCATTCAAACCAAGTGTATCAACAAAAGACTTTGTTTCGATATCTTTACTCACTTCACACTTAGGTAGCGTAAATGAATATAAGCCTAGAATTACAGAGGCGATACTAGCCACATAAAATTGCATGGAAGATGTTTCAATCTTTAATAAACTTACTGTCCACATGGCTATGATAAATCCTATGGTTCCATAAACTCTAATAGGTGGGTATTCTTTTACAATGTCTTTTTTGGCTTTATTGAGAGCTGAATATGCTACTGTAATTGAAAGTGAGATAGTTGGCATGTAAAAAATCATATTAATCAGCATGACCCAAAAGAATGTATTTGGATCGTTTATTTGTGGAAGGTAGGCTAATACTCCTGCTCCAATGATATGAAATATACCTAGTAACTTTTCTGCATTGATCCATCTGTCAGCAATAATTCCTGATAGTGCAGGCATAATCAAGGAGGCGATTCCCATGGTTGAAAATATGATTCCAAAGTCGGCACCAGACCATCCTTTATTTTGAAACCAATATCCTCCAATAGTAATAAGCCAAGCCCCCCAGATGAAAAACTGGAGGAAGTTCATGATGATTAAACGATTCTTAATACTCATATGGTCATTTATTTATGGTTAAATATGTTTATTGATTTTTTCTTCTGCCTATTTCATCTCGAATGACCGAGGCTTTTTCGTATTCTTCATTCTCAATAGCACTTTTTAAGGATTCTTCTAATTCCATCAGATTTAAAATTTCCAATTCATTATCTACCTCTTCATTCAATGATTCCACTTCAAAGCCCATTTCATCTTCTATTTCCATCACTACACCAGCACTAGCCATTACATGTTCGTAGGTGTAAATTGGACAGTCGAAGCGCAAAGCAATGGCTACAGCGTCGGAGGTTCTGCTGTCTAGTTCGATTTCGTTAGTTCCATCAAAACAAACCAATGCACTATAAAAAATGCCTTCAAGGAATTTATTGATGATGACTTCTCTCACTGTAATATTATAGGTTTCAGCAAAGGTTTTAAATAGATCATGGGTGAGGGGTCTTGCTGGTTTCATCTTTTCTACCTCAATAGCAATGGCTTGAGCTTCTAGCCCACCAACTATGATGGGAAGCCTTCTATTTCCTTTTTTTTCGTCTAAAATGAGCGCATAAGCTGAGCTCTGGGAGTGGCTATAGGATAAGCCAAATATTTTCAATTCTATCTTTTGCATAATCTTAAAAAAGTGTAACAAATGTACATTATTTTTTGAATTTGAGCTCAGGATTCGGTAATAATAAGGCATGAAAAAAGCCAAAGTTCTCACTTCAGCTCTCTCTATTTTGTATAGGCTGTTCTACTGGTTCAATGCAGATTTGCCTTCATCTGTAATCATTGATGGTGTCCATTGAGGCTCCCATACTAAATCAACTTGTACTTCATATTCTGAGTATTCGTTTTCAATAACGGTTTTTACATGGTTGATTATGGTATCTCCAACAGGGCATCCTCTAGCTGATAATGTCATGATGACTTGAATTTTCTTTTCATCTTCTTGGTGATGTATCTCGTAGATTAAACCTAAATCTACTATATTTATGGCTACTTCAGGATCAATAACTGTTTTAATTTGGTTAAGAATATTTTGTTCTGTTTTTGTAAGATTATCTAACATGGGATTTATTTTAATGGTTTCAAATTCTCTTTATGTAAAACGATTTTCATTGTATTGTAAGTATAGAGGAAAGCTGTAATAAACAAGGCAATAACTCCTCCATAAAATGTAAGTTTGCAATGAACAAATAGGCTAATATTCAATAGTATAATTGCGGTGATAAAACTGTAATAATGAGCATTTGCTATTTTCTCTGAATATAGGTCAGCCGGAAGTGGAGTTTTGAATTTCCCTACTTTATCTTGATATCTGGCCAGCCAAAGAATAAAAGGAAGTGTTTTATACATTTGTCCTAAAATAAGGGAGGTGAAGAATCCCAAAATAAGATTCATTCCAAATGCCAAGCTCAGCGGTATAATTTGAGCTGATAGAAAATCAGGAGCCAGAAATACCAATAATCCATTTATAAAACTTGCAGCCAATAAAAGGAAGGATAGAACGGTCAATTTCATTCCAATATCCAGTCTCTTTCTTAATCTGTTTTTATAGGCATCAAAATTATATCTTACAAATGAAGCCACTCCTAATAGAATCATAAGGCCAGCAATTTCTTTAGTCCATGATGGAAATGATAACAATAAAGAAACAACAAGAAAGGTTAGCCCTAAATTGGTGAGGGCATAGCTTATCTTAATATAAATGGTTTTCAAGTTGTGTACAATAAAGAACATTGGGAGTAAAATACTTGCTACTCCCATCACTAACATCAGAAACCATCCAATAAGACCAAGAGCTGCATGAGCTTTTAGCAGTTCAATGGGCGAAATCTGCATGAAATAGAATTTGTTATTTAACAAAATAGCTATGCCTAAAGCAACAGTAAGTGAAAGCCAAAATACAGAAGTGATGATAAAGTTATTCTGTGTGGATTTTACACGGGTTGTTCTTGCCGTTGCAACAAAATTGATGACAAACACGATAATGGAAAGAAGAACAAGACTTCCTCCAATAATGCTCATCCATTTTGGTGACGTATAGTTCTGCCAAAAGCTAAAACTCAAGAGGATGTTTCCAATGGCAAGGGTCCAGAAACTGAAATGAGCCATCTTTTCACTGTTAATTTTCACCTCCATTACTACAGGAATCAACTGGTAAAGAGCTCCGAAAATAACCATACTTACCCAGCCTAGAACGAGCATATGAGTAAAGCTTAATAGGTTTGGCCCAATAAAAGAGGCCAGAATATTCTCTCCCGATACCAACATCATAATAGAGGCTAATACCAAACTAAATGCACTATAGATATAATAGGGGATGACTACTCCTGGAGATGGAGCATTTTTTGTGCTTAATCCTGAATTCATGATTTAAATATGATAAGTTTAATATTAGCGCTGTCTATTTCTTTAGAAACAAATGAAAAGTCTCTGTTTTTCAATTCTGGTATTAGATATTGAGGAAGTTTTTTGTGATGAACAAATAGAGCGTTTTTTGAATCGATATTCTCAACAGCTTCAAGAATGCTCACCATTGGCATAGGCATTTCTAGATCTCGTACATCTAGTTCCGCCATTTTACCTTTGTACGCTTCTTCAACGTGCTCGAAACTCCAATCTTTATTAGGCTTTTCATTTTTAGGCTCCTCTAATTTCTCTTCAGAAGTTTTATATAATAATGTATGTACTTCTTGTTCTGTTGGACGGGTTGTTTGGTATGAAAATCCTTTATCTTTTAATATATTCAGAAGAGGGATAGGCTCAAAAGTATTGATGATTAATAAAGCTTGGTGCTCATTCATCGTTTTTAGTTGTGCCATAATTTTATTGAATGGATCTTCCCCCGAATTTAATATAGGGCGTACATCAAGGGTGATTTTCTCTAGGTGATTCATATTAATTTGTTTTTCTAATTCAGGTATATTTATGGTTTCTTTTGGTTGACAGTTCTCTATTTGGAATCCTATTTTGCTAAGTGCTTCCAGAATACTATCGCTACTTACTCCTCCAATTTTTGCCGCTTGTTTTACATTCACTCTAGGAGCTAGTAATTTGCGCAAAACTGGATTTTTTAATTTTTTAAAATTCGAATTGATTTGTGCAATGATTTCAATGGCTTGCTCATTCGACTTTATAATTTCCAATATCTTAGTATGTTCATTGATTATCATGAGGCAAATGTAAAAAAAGCAAATAGGTACGACAATACCTAAAAATAGGTATTTTGAATGAAAGAGAGAAAGTAAAATTCATGATAACTAAAAGTTTAGGAGATTTTAGACCAAATGGTTTTAAAATATTAACATAAAATTAACAATATATTTTTTGTTAAATTTAATTTAGCTAGGATAATGCCAGAATTAGGATTAAGTAGAGTTGAAAAATACTACATTAAATAAAAATCGAATAATAGAATAAATAAGAAAAAAAGTCTGTAAAATTTCAATCGTTTGCGGTTGAGAATTAAGGAGCTATAAATTCCGGAGAAATATTTGTGTAAGTAGTTGTACTAAAATATATTGATGGAAATTACACTGAAATAGGAGCTGGATAAAAATTCTGCGGTAATATCTTTCAAATATAGAAAAAAATCTTTTATGCATGCATATAATCAGCATATATATTTTTATATTTTTGTTGGGAACCAGACCTAATACCAAAGAATATTACCATCATTTTAAAAGAAATAAATAAAAACTTAATTATATGGATTCTATCATCTATTTTATTCTGGCATTTTCTATAGCTGGATTTGTGTTTATGTTTTGGAAAACGTCTTGGGTTAACAAACAAGAGGTTGGGACTGAAAAAATGGCCGTTATTGCAGGACATATTTCAAAGGGAGCAATGGCTTTCCTAAAATCTGAGTATAAAGTTCTCTCTATTTTTGTTGTAGCAGTCGCAGTTCTTTTATTTTTTAATAGCACAGCACAGGACAGTTCCAATGGTTTTGCTGTATTGTCGTTTATTGTTGGTGCTGTATTTTCTGCCTTAGCAGGATATATTGGGATGAATATTGCAACAAAAGCAAATGTTAGAACCACAAATGCAGCACGTACATCGATAAGTAAAGCACTAGTAGTAGCTTTTAATGGCGGAAGTGTTATGGGACTAGGAGTTGTAAGTCTTGGTGTTTTCGGATTAGGTGGATTATTCTTATTTTATAATTATGTAATTGGTGTAGATTGGGGAATCACTGTGGTATTAAATGTGATTAGTTCTTTTTCATTAGGGGCTTCATCTATTGCACTGTTTGCAAGAGTTGGGGGAGGAATATATACTAAAGCTGCAGATGTTGGAGCTGATTTGGTAGGTAAAGTTGAAGCCGGTATTCCAGAAGATCATCCGCTCAATCCTGCAACTATTGCCGATAATGTAGGTGATAATGTAGGTGATGTAGCAGGAATGGGAGCTGACCTTTATGAATCTTTTGTAGGTTCAATTATTGCAACTATGGTTCTTGGAGCTAGTTTTTCTGTTTTGCCAGCTTTTTCAGAATTTTCATTAGGAGCTGTCATGTTGCCATTGGCATTAGCTAGCGTAGGAATTTTAGTTTCTATTATTGGTACCTTTTTTGTTAAAGTTAAAGAAGGAGGAAACCCTCAGACAGCATTAAATAAAGGAGAATTTATATCGGCAGCTTTGATGTTAGTTGGAGCATATTTTATAATTACAAATCTATTACCAGAGGCTTGGAGCCTCGGTGGAAAAGATTATACTGCACTTGGTGTATTTTGGGCAACCATTGTGGGACTAGTTGCGGGATTAGGTGTTGGTAAAATTACTGAATATCATACAGGTACAGGAACAAAACCTGTTACTTTAATAGTAAAGCAATCAGTTACAGGCTCTGCTACAAATATTATTGCAGGTTTAGGTGTAGGTATGATGTCTACAGCTATACCAATTCTTATTATTGCTGCTGGTATAATTGGAGCATTCTATTTTGCAGGGTTATATGGTATTGCTATAGCAGCTGTTGGAATGCTTGCTAATACAGGAATCCAATTAGCAGTAGATGCTTATGGACCTATTGCTGATAATGCTGGTGGAATTGCCGAAATGAGTGATCTACCAGAAGAAGTAAGGCAAAGAACAGATAAATTAGATGCTGTAGGAAATACTACAGCTGCCATTGGTAAAGGTTTTGCTATTGCCTCAGCTGCATTAACAGCTTTAGCTTTATTCTCTGCTTTTATGCAACAATCTGGTATTAGTAGTATTAATATTTCCAAGCCAACAGTTATGGCTGGATTATTAGTGGGAGCCATGTTGCCTTATGTATTTTCAGCCTTAGCTATGAATGCTGTAGGAAGAGCAGCTATGAAAATGATTGAAGAAGTAAGAAGACAGTTCGCTAACATTCCTGAACTTAAATCGGCTCTGAAAATTATGAAGAAATATAATTCTGATTTATCAAAAGCGACACAAGCAGAAGTTGATGAGGTAGAACATGCTCAAACCAAAGCTGAATATGAAAAATGTGTGGCAATTTCTACAAAAGCATCATTAAAAGAAATGGTTTTGCCTGGTTTATTAGCCATTGTAACTCCAACTCTAGTTGGTTTTATAGGCGGACCTGAAATGTTGGGTGGATTACTAGCAGGAGTTACCACTAGTGGTGTACTGATGGCGATCTTCCAATCAAATGCTGGAGGAGCTTGGGATAATGCTAAGAAGATGATCGAAGAAGGACAGGTAATAGATGGTTACGAGCACAAAAAAGGAGGAGCTTCTCATAAAGCTTCTGTTGTTGGAGATACAGTAGGTGATCCTTTTAAAGATACTTCTGGACCATCATTAAATATTTTATTAAAATTGATGTCAGTAGTGGCATTAGTGATTGCACCAAGTATTGCCAATGTGAATTGGGAATTAGCTGGAGAAGAACCAGTGAACAAAATTGAAATGGTGAAATCGATAAATGAAGTACAATCTATAGAAGTAAGTGAAGAAAATTCTGAGGATTCTAAAACAATCATTTTAACAGAGTCTGATTTGACTAGTATAGAAGAACAAGTTGTTTTAGCTGAAAATAGGAGCCTTAAACCTAATTAAAGGGAGTGCAATTATATAACTATTGAACCCATCTCTTTTGAGGTGGGTTTTTTTTGTTTAACTTTTTCTTGAAATAAGGCTAAGAATCTTGAATACTGAAGGTTTAGCCAGTTGTCAATTAAATAATTGGAGTAATGAAACTCTATTGTTTGCCAGTTATAATTCAATATTGTTTATTTATTTATCAAGAACTAGAGATATGTAGTTGATTATTACTAACTTTAGGCTAGTGTTTTTCACCAAAACCAAATGAAATGAAAGAAAAGTCAAAAAACTCCAGTATTAATATGCGATCGCTTATTGCTGGATTTTCCGGAAATATTTTAGAATGGTATGATTTTACTGTATATGGATTCTTTGCTACTGTGATTGGAGCGCAATTTTTCCCTGACGAGGATAAAGTGGTGCAATTGATTTCTGCATTTGGGATTTTTGCAGCTGGTTATTTAATGCGACCTATCGGAGGAATTATATTTGGACATATTGGTGATAGACAAGGTAGAAAGAAAGCTTTATTATACTCTATCTTACTGATGGCTATTCCTACGACTCTTATTGGATTTTTGCCAACATACGCAGACATTGGATGGTATTCAGCGCTCTTATTGGTTCTATTAAGACTCCTCCAAGGTTTATCAGTAGGAGGAGAGTTCACGGGTTCCATTTCTTTTTTAGTTGAAAAAGCACCAAAGGGCAAACGTGGATTCTTTGGTTCATGGTCTACATTTGGAGTTTTTGGAGGAATGCTATTGGGCTCTGGTTTAGGCTCTATCATCACTTCCATATTGAGCACTGAGCAGCTGCACGATTTTGGTTGGAGAATACCATTTCTTTTTGGTGCTGTGATTGGAATTGTTGGTCTTTACCTTAGGAAAGGAATGGGAGAAGAGGAACATTTTGAGGAGGCCAACAAAGAACAATCTTCTTATAAAACACCTTTGGCCGAATTTTGGGCGTCTTATAAATTACAAGCATTAAAAATTATGTTATTGAGTTGGGCATTTGGAGTTTCAGTTTATTTAATATTTATCTTCTTGCCATCTTATTTACATACTTTTCATCAGGTAAAACTAGACGATGCGCTATCAGCTCACACCATTACCTTAATAGTATTGATGTTGATGATTCCTCTTTTTGGTCATTTAACAGATAAAATTGGCAGAAAGACAGTACTGTTTTTATCCCTCCTCGGATTTATTATTTTTAGTTATCCGCTATTTGCTTTGATGTTTGAGAATACTTTTGAGGCCATATTAATAGCTATGTTGGTATTTGCTGTTTTTGAAGCAATGTTTCAAGCTGTGATGCCTGCCTTAATGACGGAGTCTTTTCCTGCAAAAGTGAGATATACCGGCTTGTCTATCAGCTATAATTTTTCCCTTGCCATTTTTGGAGGAACTACACCATTGGTTTGTACCTGGTTGGTCAAGCAAAGTGGGGGAGATGTTTGGATGCCTGTTTATTATTTAATGGCTTCATGTGTGATTGGAGTGATTGTGGCCTTATTTATTCCTGAGACTTATAAGAAGGAATTGGAGTGATAAGTATTTTAGAGATGGATGGTGTATACATTTGAATTGCAACTATTGGAAAGCGAAATTGATTTGACTCATTATAATAAAAGCAATTACAATGCTCTGATGGAAGTATTTTTTATGAATTGTGTGCTTTTGATACTGATCAGAGGTTAATATCAGGTTGGCTATTAAGGTAAAAGCCTACCCAGTAAATATGATATTTATCAATTTATTTCAAATACAGTATAGGTTCTTGACCACTCCACAACCTGATTTGGTTCCACATTTATATCAAAGAATAACTCCGGACTAATGACATGTTTCCACCCCCAAACATTTACTTTAGGGGTTTTAAAGCTTGCTTTTTCACTAATCCCTATTTTGCTTTTGGTATTGATTAATTCCCAAGATGCTTCAATATTTTCATTTCCTGAAAGATTACTGAAGAAAAATTGTTCGTTTGGAGTTTCATTAAATGATATTTCCTTTTGTCCAATGATCACTTTCCCCTCTGGATTAACAGTAGCTCCAAATGATTCGGGTTTAATTTGAAAGGGAAATCTTAAGATATAATGACTCCCCATTAATTCTCTATTGATAGCAAGAAAATTGTGAGTATATTCATTAGTCATTATGGTTTTTTCGCCGGTATTCCGTAGATGATATCTAATCACAAAACCACTTTCTAATAATTCAATTTCTTTTTTCAATTCATAGGAATAACCATTAGCATTTGGAGCACTACATTCAATGATTAGTTTATTGGATTCCTCAGTAATATTAAATTTTGCAGGCTCAATTTCATAGTTTTTACTAAATTGATATTGTTCCCCTTCTTTTTTTAATCGTCCGATTCCTATTTTATGAAAATAATCACCTTGTTTAATATCCTCAAAACCGATAGGTCTATCTATCCCAAATTCATTATAAAAACCTTCCCCATATATCATGCTGTACTTATGGTTTAATTTTTCAGTTCCAGAAACATAAATGCCTTTGTATTTTACAGCAGTAATTTTACCTGTCCAATCAAATCTAGAAGCTTTATAACCTTCCTCCGGAAGATCAACATGGATTTGAAGGTTTTTATTTTTTAGAACATATGAGGTGTGTTTTTCTTCTTTAAATGTACAGCTTGTAGTTATAATTAAGAGTATAAATAGTAGTAATATAGAGTTTTTCATTTCGTTGTGATATTAAGTTGTTTTATTTCCATACAAGGTTATGAATAATTTCACATAATAGTGAGCATTTATTCAAAAATCTTAAATAGGTTTATGCTTAGTTAAACATTACATGACCATCATCATTGCTTTTGTTGTTTATAAAAACAATCGAGAAGGTTTTGAGTGGGATAATACTGGATTGTTTGGAGTGCGCACCAGTAATTCAAATATTATAGTTATTCCAGGGGATATTGATAACGATGGGGATATGGATGTTATCATGACAGGGGATGCCCCATCTTATATATATATCAACTAAAATATTTATAAATGAGAATGGCTCATTCACCAATTTAACACATAGTATTCCTGGGTTTGGATCTGGAACAATTGATCTATCTGATATTGATAATGAAGGAGATTTGGATGTTTTTGCCATAGGTTATGATAGCTTAGGCGATACAGATGTGGGTATATTTATCAATGATGCAAATAGATAATATAAATAGTATAAACTAGGCTCCTGATTCTCCAACGGATCTGATTTCAGAAGTAAATGATAATAGCCTGATGTTGACTTAGTCAGCTTCCTATGATGACCATATTCCAATAGAAACTTTGCAGTATAATATTTATGTTGGAAGTGCTCCTGGAATGGGTGATGTATTTTGTTCTCAATCTATCATTGATCCAAAATCTGAAAATTCTG
The DNA here is from genome assembly GCF_013166635.1 of Lentimicrobium sp. S6. Taxonomy (NCBI): domain Bacteria; kingdom Pseudomonadati; phylum Bacteroidota; class Bacteroidia; order Bacteroidales; family Lentimicrobiaceae; genus Lentimicrobium; species Lentimicrobium sp. S6. The sequence goes on from NZ_JABKBZ010000003.1 coordinate 104,739, forward strand.
GGTTTCACTACATGCCCAAGCAAGGAAATATAGGAATGAGTCTTAAGTATACGATTTCTGAATTAGCTGATGGAATTTATCATTGTAGTGTTCAGGTTATGGACCAATCGGGTATATCTTCAGTGTTTGCAGAGGAGGAAATCTTTGAAGGTGGTTGTTTTACTGGTATTGAACAAGTTGATCTGTTGCAAATATGTATCCAAACCCTAGCTCCAATTGGGTTTATATCCAATCCTCTAGTAAGCCTCAGAATATAGAAATTTATAAGATGTTAGGAGAATTACTCTTGTCAAAAGAGAGGGTTCTTCAGGATGAGAAGATTGTTGTCAGCCAGTTTCCTCAGGGAGAGTATTTTATTAAAGTAACTTCGGAGGATTATTCTGTGGTTGAGAAAATACATATTGCAAGATAAACCAAAGGTTTCTAAATGAAAAGGTGGGTCATAAATTATAATATGACTCACCTTTATTGTTTCCGAATTTTTGTAATTAAGCGCGTATCAAGATTCAATTACTGATTATGGAATAGCTTATTTTTTTAGCTTGATATCGTAAGCAAGTAATGCATTTCCATGTCTGATATACAGCACCCCATTTTTGATCACAGGATGAGAGAAATGTTCTTTTGTTCCTTTTTTGACGTTAAAACTTCCCTTAATTTCAAAAGTTTCAGGATTGACCAAACAAACATTTCCTCTTTTATGTGCATAGGTATAAAGCATTCCATCTGCATAAATGATCGAACCATTCCCTGTTTCAAGAGAATCCATAATTGCACCTGTATTAGCATTTAACATCAATAGCTCTTTACTTCTTCCTCCAGCTCCAGTGTATAATTTGTCACCCAATTTGATCATTCCTCCGAAATAATTTCCAATGATGGTATCATGCCATATCTTTGTTATTGATGAACCATCCTCAGATAATTTATACTTTAATAAACCATGACCTATGGGGGCCGCAGTAAATATTGAGCTATCCTCATATATAACAGTGTTGGCATGGTTTGGATATTTTGAAGTAAAAGACTCACTCCAAAGTAGATTTCCTGTTTTTGCATCTATACCCATAAAGTTTTCTTTAGAGTAGGTGACCAGAACTTGATTTCCATTAATGTCAACTATTTTTGGCGAGTTATAGGCTGGTATTTCTCCCTTGGCTTTAGATATCCAAATAATATTTCCATTATATCTATTTAGTGCAACAATATTGGTGTCGGCTCCTCCGGGCATAGCATACACCATGCTATCATTAATAAGTAAAGATTGTGCGTATCCAAAATAGGGTGTTTTTCCATGAAAATCAGTCAACAAGCTTTTAGACCAAATAATGTCACCATTTTTACTTTTCATACACGATATATCGCCTCTTCCAGATGAGACATAGAGAAGATCATTTATTAGAGTAGGGGTGGACCTTGTTCCTGGATAACTGGTATTCCATTCAGAGCCAAAATCCTTTTGCCATTTTATATTTCCATTTATATCAAAAGCCACAACCGTAGCAATGCTATCTCTAGAAGCTATAATGTATAATGCACTGTCAGTGATGATAGGAGAACCATAGCCTTCTCCCAAATCTTCATTAAACCATAATAATTCTGGGCCTTCCTCTGGCCATGTTTTTAAAAGATCTTGTTCCTGATATTTACCATCTCTATTTTCTCCCCTCCACTGTTCAAAAACGGTCTGTTTTTTTTCTTCTGGAGAACAACTAAATAATATTGTGGCAATAAATACAAATAATAAGGTCTTTTTCATGATTATGGAGATTGTTTATGTTTTTGTAAAAATAGAAAAATTACCCTGATTTAAAATTAGAAAATGGAGAGAATTCTAAATGTATTTAATTATATTTCTTTTTTAATGATTTGCTATAGCTTGTATATCCTTTTTTGAGATGCTATGAGTTTTCTTTGTGGAGCTTGTCCTTTTATGCGGGGCAGGATGTTGAAAAGCTGTGTCACGAAGAGCCACAAGGGATTTTACGAAGAGTCACTAAGTAGTTTTGAGGCGTTTTTTGGGTAGGCTGAGAGTGTAAATCAAATGGCTTAAGGAACCAAGAAATATAATGCTAAGCAGCAACAATTTCATCTAATAATTTATTCTACACAAAATCATCTCGCATTCGAGAGAGGCTTTAAAATCTATCTTCCCAATTTCATTTTCTGAATAAATACTGATGACTTCACCTTTACTAGCAATAATTGATTGATCTTGAATAGATAGTTTTGTCTCTCCTTTAAAAATGTAGAAACCATAGTATTTAAAATTAGGTTTTAGAGAAATACTTTTAAGATGGTGAAATGTAATCGCCTCAATTTCGCCTGTGCACTCGCCTTTTAACATTAAGTTAAAATCGGTCGCTTTCCCGTAACTCTTAGTATTCCAATCGCCTGAGAACGCATCTTGCTCAAATTTCTTAATCGTTTTGGAGTGATGATTCTCATGGTCAATTTTAATTTCTCCATCTAAGATAATGAGTTTCCGAGCTACATTGGGCAATTTAGTAAAACTCGATTCCTCAGTTTCAACAGTGGCGGTACTTATTCTAAATAGAAAGTTCTGCTTTTTATAATTGGCGTTTTTTGGAAATATGGCTAATTGTGTTGTGGTTCCTCCAGACCAATTATTGGTGATTAAATCTGGAGCTTTTGTATGTTCAATGTGCATGGTTTTAAAAATAAAATTCAGGTAAATTTAATAAGAATGGTTTTAATAGGTTAAATTATTTTCATCAAAGTTTTTTGTGGTTGGATTGTAAATCTGATCCTGGTATAGATTTCGCGAAAAACGCTCCATCGGAAATGTTTTCCGATGGCACATAATGCATGATTTTAATTCAGTTTAGTATATTTAGTCGATTGCAAAAATGACCTAGCGGGTGTTTAGTTTAGTATTGCATTTTCTATATATTCCTTAGGACTAATCCCTGTTTTCTTTTTAAACAAGCGTGAAAAATATTGAGGATATTCAAAACCCAGTTTATATGCAGTTTCTGAAATAGTGGCATGAGGCGAAAGCAGCAGGTTTTTTGCTTCTTCTACCAAATATAAATTAATTTGGTCAATAGCTGTTTTTCCAGTTTCGGCTTTAATAGTATCACTCATATACCTACGACTGACACTCAGTTTATCTGCAATCCACTCCACCGTTGGAATTCCTTTTTCTTCTAATTGGCCTGACTCTAAATACTCATCTAGTATTTCAGTGAATCGTGTAAATAGTGCCTTATTGATATCTTTACGATTCAAGAATTGGCGTTTGTAAAATCGGTCAGCATATTTTAATAAAGCTTCCAAATGAGTTAAGATAATTTCCTTGCTAAATTCATCCTGATTGTTTTGGTATTCTGCTTCAATATTACGAAAAACTGATTTTAAGGTTTTCTCTTCCTTTGGCGAAAGATGAAGTGCTTCGTTTACATTATAATTAAAGAAGTTGTACTTCTTGATTTGCTTTTGAATATCCAATCCTCGAATAAAATCTTCGTGAAAAGCCATAAACCATGATTCCGAACTGATTACAATATCTTTTACAGTATAGGTTTGATGAGGTGCAGAAAACAACAAAGTTCCTGTGCTGCAATCATATTTTGTGCGGCCATAAAGAATTTCACCCGAAACAATGTTCTTCAAACTGATGACATAAAATTGATTGGTATAGCTCACTTCACCTTTTGAAGAAACGCAATTTTCAATTTCCTCAGCACTTAGCTTTTTATGACCAATACTAAAGAGAGGATTCTCGGGCTCAGGCAAATTCTGAGCCTGATTAAATTCCGTTATATTTTTAAAGTTGATGCTATTCATTAATACAAAATTAAGGTTTTTATTAAATCCAGTTGAATTTGCTGTTTTACGTTTATTCTCTTTCTATTTTTCTACTATAGTGAGTTGTTCTTTATATTCACTAATTCTGGCATAAGCTGTTCCATCGATTATTAAAATAACTATGAGCATAGCAATAGTTGTAATGCTAATGGCTCGCCAAATAGGAGTATTGATAAGTATAATGAGCAATGCAGCTACTATGATAATAAGGGGAATAGCCTTAAAAACTACAGTATTGTATTCTTTCAATGTAGCATCTACACGAGCAGTTTCTGATTTAATAAAGGCAGAGGTGTCTTTATTATAGGCTTTTTCAAATTGTGAAATTCTTGCTTTGTTGGTGAAGAGCAATCCAAATCCGATGGTCATAAGCATGGCTCCGGCTACTAAAGTGGGTATGATATATGCTTTCGCTAAATCTGTTTTTCCTAAGTGCCAGAAACCTATGCTTGCGGCCACAAAAGCGATTCCAAAAAGAATAAAGAAGGAGGTAGAGAAAACTTCGGCTTTTGCCCAATCTGTTGCTGCTTTTAATATGGCCATTGTTTTTGTGTTTTAGAGATTTAAAAATTCCATGTAATACCTGTTTCTTTTTCTGATAAATCCCATAGCCTCTTTGCTACAGCTTTGTCCTTAGCATGAGCTTCTATGTGATGAGCACCAACAGGCCCAACCCAATTACTACGTCCGGTAGGTCCGTAAAAAGCACTTTGGTCTAAATCCTCTTCTGTTGCACACATTAGTTCAGGATAAGCACCATTCTCAGCAGGCTGTGTTAAAGGTGAAAATTTCATCAGACCAAAAATAATCTTCATCATAAAACTACCACTGGTATTTATTAAGTTGGTTCTTGAAGAACCTGGATGACAAGCATAGGCTTTCACATCTGTTTTACTCGCTTTTTCCAATCTATTCTGTAATTCATAAATGGTCATAATTTGTGCCAATTTACTTTGGCTATAGGCGTCATTAGCAGTATAATCTTTTTCCCAGTTCAAATCATCAAATTTGATGGTTTTAAGTCCCATATCATAACCCATACTACCTACTGTTACAATACGCCCCTTGGATTTTTCAATCAATGGATATAGAATAGCTTGGAGTGTAAAGTGTCCAAAGTAATTAACACCCATTTGGCTTTCCCATCCCTCTTTAGTAGTCGTTCGTTTTGGCACCTGAGCTATTGCTCCATTACACATAAGTGCATCAATGCGATCAACTTTCTTAAGAACCTCTTTTGCGGCTTGTTTAACAGAATCTTGAATACCAAGGTCCATTTTTATAGCTGACACCTCTATATTGGCACCAAGCTCTTGTTTTAACTTTGCAATGACGTCATCCGATTTTTTTGGGTTACGATTCAACATCACCACTTTTGCTCCTTTGGATAAAAGTATTCGCGTTGCTTCAAATCCTGTACCACTGGTAGTGCCTGTTATAACAAATGTTTTGTCTTTCTGGGACTTCATTAATTCCGGAGTCCATCCTTTTTTACCAAATTTATTCTTTTGAGTCATCATTCTATATTTTGTTCAAATTATTATGATGCAAAGTTGAGAAATGAAGGCTAATTAGCACTTAAACAATTTGGTAGAAGATGTATACATTTTGGATAAGCAGTGGTTTTCTAATAAAGTTCAAGTGAAAGGAGGCCTAGTATTATTTTGGAGCGTTTTCTATATAATACAGCGAGTTCAAATCAGCAATATAGTATGATAACAGAATCATGATGAAAATTAAAAATAAGCTTAAAATAGTAAATACAATATCCCATAAACTATATTCAGATTCATTTTGGGGGAAAGCACTATCTAAGCTTGTGTAAAATTGCCATTCTCGATCTTGATATTTAAAACTCAAATGCCTAAAAAAACTATCTATGATGGTTAAAATTAATGGTGAAAAAAGGATGGTACTGGCCCAGACCTCCTCAAGACTTTTATGTCTGAAAAAGATAAAACCTATCAAGCCTATCATCGATAGAGCAATCGAAATTATCCATCTAGTAGAATATGGAAACCAAGATGCTTTTCGAAAATGAGTCATGGTAAAATTCAGAAAAACCGCAGCTATAATGACACTAAAAATTAAAACTGATTCAATATCCATTTTTTTATTTCTTTAATTTAAAAGTAAAATTAAGATAATTACATTATAAGCTTTAATAACAGATGGAATAATTATTGCTAGCTCAAAAAAAAGCCATCCAAAATAAATTGAATGGCTTTTTCTAAATTATATTAGATTCAGAATCTGCTACAAAATATTAGTATAAACATTTTGCACGTCGTCATCATCTTCTATTTTATCCATCATCTTTTCGATGTCCTGTAATTGCTCTTCAGTAAATTCTACTGGAGAGGTGGGGAATCTATTTAATGTGGCTTTCTTCACTTCTAATTTCATGTCTTCAATGGCACTGCCTAAGGTTCCGAAATTGGTATAATCAGCATAGATGAATATTGTGTCGTCAACGGCTTCAATCTCTTCTAAACCTGCATCAATCAACTCCAATTCTAAATCTTCAATATCATGCTCTTCTTTCTCAATTTCAAAAACCGCTTTACGGTTAAACATAAACTCTAAAGAACCCGATGGAACCATGGAACCACCTGCTTTATTGAAATATGATTTTACATTGGCAACCGTACGAGTGGAGTTGTCTGTGGCACATTCCACAAATACCAAAACACCATGAGGACCTTTCCCTTCGTAAGAAATTTCGGTATAAGCATCAGCATCTTTACCGGCAGCTCTTTTTATGGCATTGTCAATATTATCTTTAGGCATGTTTTGCCCTTTGGCATTCTGAATGGCAGTTCTTAGTCTCGGATTCATATCCGGATCAGGTCCGCCTTCTTTGGCGGCCATGGTGATCGTTTTTGCTAATCTTGGAAAAACTTTAGACATTTTGTCCCAGCGTTTTTCTTTTGCTGCTCTTCTGTATTCAAATGCTCTTCCCATTTCTTAATTGTTATTTTGCTGCAAAATTAAATTATTTTGTTAAATATCAAGGATAAGAGAAATACTTATTAATAAATCTCTTAAAGTCATTAACTTTGGGCTTTGTAAAAAATCATATTTTAAACACGTAAGATAATGATAACCAATAACTTTGTTGCTCGTCATTTGGGTATCCGCGAAGAGGATTTACCAATGATGTTGGAGAAAATTGGCGTTGCCAATATCGATGAACTTATTTACGATACTGTTCCCGATCAAGTACGTTTAGAAAAACCACTTGATTTAGCTGATGGAATCAACGAATTTGAATATATAAACCATCTAAAAGCATTAGGTCAGAAAAATAAACAATTCCGTAGTTTTACTGGAATGGGATATTATCCTACCATCCTTCCTCCGGTTATTCAGAGGAATATGTTGGAGAATGCAGGCTGGTATACAGCTTATACTCCTTATCAAGCAGAGATTTCTCAAGGTAGATTAGAAGCCTTATTGAATTTCCAAACGGTCATTTCAGATCTTACGGCTATGCCACTCTCCAATTGTTCTCTTCTCGACGAAGGTACAGCTGCAGCAGAGGCTATGTTGATGGCTTTTAATGCCAGAAGTAGAGCAAAAACTAAGACTGGTGCCAATAAGTTTTTTGTGGATAAAGATATCTTCCCTCAAACTATTGCCTTACTTGAAACAAGATCGAAGCCACTAGGTATTGAATTAATTATTGGTGATTTCCAATGTGTTGAAATGGATGATACTTATTTTGGAATCATTCTTCAATATCCAAATGACAGAGGAGCAGTTATTGATTATACTAAGGTGGTTGAAATGGCTCATACTCAAGAAGCATTGGTAATTGCTGCTGCTGATTTAATGAGCTTATTATTATTGAAAGCTCCAGGCGAGTGGGGTGCCGATATCGTTATTGGGTCATCTCAACGTTTTGGTGTTCCTATGGGTTTTGGTGGGCCTCATGCAGGTTTCTTAGCCACTTCTGATAAGTTCAAAAGAAATATGCCAGGTAGAATTATCGGTATCTCCAAAGATAGCCAAGGTAATCCTGCTTTAAGAATGGCACTTCAAACTCGCGAACAACATATCAAACGCGAAAAAGCAACTTCAAATATTTGTACAGCCCAAGCTCTTTTAGCGAGTATGGCTGCCATGTATGCTGCTTATCATGGTCCAAAAGGGTTGAAAGAAATAGCTCAAGATATTCATCAAAATGCAGTAGCATTATCTGATGGGTTGGAAGCTTTAGGATATCAACAAGAGAATGAAGTTTTCTTTGATACATTGTATATTTCTGGTATTGAGAATATTGCTTTGATAGCGCAAGCTGCTTTAAACAAAGAAATGAACCTTAGGTATTTTGAGGATGCAGTAGGGATTTCCATTAACGAAACTACTACCTTAGATGATTTAAACGATATTCTTGAAGTTTTTGCTCAATCTGAGGATGGTGAATCAGTAGCTATGGACGATTTGGTTTCAGAGAATATCATTCCTGAAGCATTCCAAAGAACTTCTGATTATTTAACTCATGCGGTATTTAATTCTTATCATTCAGAAACTGAAATGATGAGATATTTAAAGAAATTGGAGATTAAAGACTTATCTTTAAATCGCTCTATGATTCCTTTGGGCTCTTGTACCATGAAGTTGAATCCTGCTGCTACTTTGTTTTCATTAAGCTGGCCAGAATTTGGTAATATCCACCCATTTGTTCCAAGAGATCAGGTGGAAGGTTATTTAGAGTTGATTCAAGATTTAGAAAGCGATCTTTGTGAGATTACTGGTTTCGCTGGTATGTCTTTCCAACCCAATAGTGGTGCCAATGGTGAATATTCTGGATTAATGGTGATTCGTGCTTATCACGAAAGTAGAGGAGACCATGATAGAAATATCTGTTTAATCCCTTCTTCTGCCCATGGAACCAATCCTGCAAGTTCTGTAGTTGCTGGTTTTAAGGTAGTCGTTGTGAAAGCCACCGATAATGGTGAAATTGATATTAATGATTTACGCGAGAAAGCAGAATTACATAAAGATAATTTAGGTGCTTTAATGGTGACTTATCCTAGTACACATGGTGTATATGAGAAAGGTGTTACTGAAGCTCTAGAGATAGTTCATGCCAATGGCGGACAAGTTTATATGGATGGTGCTAATATGAATGCTCAGGTAGGTATTACCAATCCTGGTTTTATTGGTGCTGACGTTTGCCATTTAAATTTGCATAAGACTTTTTCTATCCCTCATGGTGGTGGTGGTCCTGGAGTTGGTCCTATTGGTGTAGCAGCTCATTTAGTTGAATTCTTACCTGGACATCCAGTATTTCAAACTGGTGGTAAAAAAGGAATTTCTCCTGTCGCGGCAGCTCCATTTGGAAGTGCTTCCATTTTACCTATTTCTTACGGATATATTAAGCTTTTAGGTGGTGAAGGATTATTAGATGCTACTAAGTATGCTATATTAAATGCCAATTATTTGAAAGATAGCTTAAAGGATGATTATCCAATTCTTTATACTGGAAACAAAGGTAGAGTTGCTCATGAAATGATTATCGATTGTAATAAGTTCTCTCAAACAGCGGGGCTTCAGGTAATAGATATTGCTAAGCGTTTAATGGACTTTGGTTTCCATGCGCCAACAGTAGCTTTCCCTGTAGTTGGAACTTTAATGGTAGAGCCAACAGAAAGTGAGCCATTGAGTGAGTTGAATCGTTTTATTGATGCCATGAAGTCTATCCGTGAAGAGATTAGAGAGATAGAGGAGGGTAAAGCAGATAAGAAAGACAATATTATTAAGAATGCACCACATACAGCAGGAATGGTTACTGCAAATGAGTGGGACAAGCCTTATGGTCGTCAACAAGCTGCCTTCCCAAGAGATTGGTCTAACGAAGATAAATATTGGCCAGCCGTTGGAAGAATTGATGATGCCTATGGTGATAGAAATTTATTCTGCACTTGCGCCCCAACTGAAGATTATATTTAATTCTTGTCAATAGTTTAGATAGAATTTTAGGATATGGAAAAGCCCTTGTTAGTTTAACTGACAAGGGTTTTGTTTTTGATTTTAGTCGTAACAAAGCTCTCTTGAGCTGTATTTGTTTAGAGAAATGAAAGGGATCAAAGCCTTGAGTGTACGAGAGGATTGGAGCCCTGGAATCTAAAGAACTCATGACGCTATCCATTCATGCATTTCAATTATGCTCTATGTAAATCTCCAAGGCTATCATCCTTCACGATTTCTAGAACGATTCTTCCTTAACTATTTTCTAACAAATAAATCTATAAACTATTGCTCTTTATGTTTAACTTTGTTTAAAATAATTTAAACAAAAAAAACAATGAAAAAATACAGTCTAATATTTATAAGTATTTTGTTGGTCACAGCTATAAATGCCCAATCCTCATTCTACTCATATACTGTGGAAGATATTAATGGAGAACCATTTGCTCTAGAGCAGTTAAAAGGAAAAAAGGTAATGGTGGTTAACGTGGCTAGTAAATGTGGTTATACCAAGCAGTACGAGCAATTACAGCAAGTTTATACTGAATACGGTGGAGATGATTTCGTAATCATTGGCTTTCCAGCCAATAACTTCATGAAACAAGAACCAGGAACCAACGAAGAAATCAAAACTTTTTGCTCAGTTAATTATGGAGTTACCTTCCCTATGATGAGTAAAATATCTGTAAAAGGTGATGACCAATCTGATGTTTATAAATGGTTAACATCAAAAGAACTCAATGGATTTGAGGATTCTAAAGTGAAATGGAATTTTCAGAAATACTTAATTAGTGCTGATGGTCAATTAGAAAAAGTGATTTCTACAAAAACATCACCTGATGATGAAGAAATTATCAATTGGATAAAGGGATAAAACCTCAATAAAAATTAAAAACTAAACCTTCATTTCTTTTGGGATGGAGGTTTTTGGCTATAGGCAAATAGTGAACAGCCAATAGCTAATAGCTTAAAGTAGCAATAGTAATACCATGGCCACCTCGTTCCACATGTTCATCCTGATAGTTGGCTACTTCTGGGATACCACTCAAATATTCTCGTATCACTTGTCTTAGGGCTCCTGTGCCTTTTCCATGTAGTATTTGTACTTCATAGATTCTCAAGAGGATGGCTTCGTCAATAAAATGCTGTACTTTATGAATAGCATCCTCCACTCTTTCTCCTCTAAGGTCGAGTTTGAGTTGAAAGTTAGCCGCTTTATCATGTAGTTCAGTAGCAATTTTGCTATAATTACTTGTTACCTTTCTATCCATATCACGAGCTCTGGTCTTGCTAATGCCTTCTAGGTTTTTTAAGTCAATGCTCATGCTGATATTATCAAATATCACCACCGCCTTTTTGCCTTTTATCTCCTTTAGAATTCCAGCTCTTTTCTGACCTTTAACGATCACATTTTGACCTTTTTTGAGCTCTATCTTAACTTCTTTTTTTACTTTAGGTTTTGTATGTTCCTTTAGTTCATCGGCAGCCCTTTGGTGAATATTGACAATAGGTTTTTTTGAGGACTTAGATTTGTCAAAATGTTCTTTCTCTAGTTTTCTCTTTTCCTCTTCTAATATTCGCCTTGCTTTTAAAGTCTTACTTTTGTCAGCCTGATTTTCTTTTATTTCCTTAATAGTTTGTTCTATTAATTTATTACTGGAATCTAAAATCTTAGCAGCTTTGGCTTCAGCTTCATGAAGTATAGTATTCTTTTCACTTTGCAAACGAGCATAAAGGCTTTGATATTTTTCTATGGTTTCAGAAAGCAAATCATCAGATAGATCCACATGTTTCTTCTTCTGATCCAGTTCCTTTTTCTCCACATCTAATTGCTGCAATTGTTCTTCAAAGTCCAATTGTTTTCTATCAGCTTTTGATTCTATTTTTTTAAGAACCCGCTCTGGAAATCCAATCTTCTTGGCAATTTCAACGGTAAACGAGCTCCCAGGACGACCTATCTTCAATTGATATAAAGGTTCGAGTTCTTTGGTGTTGAAAAGCATGGCAGCATTAGCCATTCCATTGTCTGGGGAGGGTAATAATTTCAAATTGGCAAAGTGAGTAGTAATTACACCAAAGCATTTTTTATTATTGAGTTCTTCTAGAATGGCCTCAGCAATAGCACCTCCTAAATTGGGTTCTGTTCCGCTACCAAATTCATCAATAAGGAATATGGTTTTTCCATCAGCTTTCTGAAGAAAATATTTCATATTGAGCAAATGAGAGCTATAGGTACTTAAATCATTTTCAATGGATTGTTCGTCTCCAATATCAATAAAGAAATGCCTAAATATTCCGGCAATGGAAGTCGATTTAACAGGAATGAGTAAACCACATTGTAGCATATATTGAATTAGTCCTACCGTTTTTAAGCTTACGGATTTGCCACCAGCATTAGGTCCGGAAATGATGAGGATTCTTCTATAGTCACTTAAGGAGATATCTAGAGGAACCACCATCTTATTTTGAGCACGATGCGAAAGGTAGAGGAGGGGATGACGAGCACCATGCCAGTCCACTTTTGGTCTTGCCTGTAAATCAGGTTTAATGGCATGTAAATCAATGGCCAATCGAGCCTTTGAGATGATAAAGTCGATGAGTCCGAGCTGAACAAAAGCATTTTTTAAGTATTCAATATCTGGGCGCAGTAAATCTGCGATTTCAGTTAAGATTTTGATGATGGCTCTCTTTTCAGCAGCTTCTAATTCCTTAATCTCATTATTAATCTCGAAAAGTTGAGCAGGTTCCACAAAAACGGTTTGTCCGGTAGCAGATTCACCATGCATAAAACCTTGGATTCTACGCTTATGTGAAGCTGCCAAAGGAATCACCATTCTCCCGTTTCTGATGGCTGGCTCTGTATCAGGACTTGTCCAGCCCTTGCTAATAGCCAGCTTTAAACTGTCTTTAATAATACTGTCATTATTGCGCTGCAAGCTTCTTAACTTTTTTCTAATTCCGAAGAGCTCCTCAGAAGCATGGTCTTTAATATCACCCTTATCATCAATAATCTGATCTATTCTTCTTAATAGGGAGATATCTGTTTCTAAATGTTCAGCAATCTTTCTAATCTCAATATTCTTGTCGCCTCTATCATCCAGCATCATGATGATTTTATGCATCACTTTTAGAGCAGTATACAAATCGAATAAATCTTCTTGTGGAATATGACTTCCTTTTTGTCTAATACCCTCAAGCGCTTGACGTAGGTCAAAATAATCATAAGTAGGGAAGGAGGTTTCAGTTAGTAAAAGGTCTTTCATTTCCTCAACCTGTATTAACCAGAGCTCAATGTTTTTATGATTGGAACTGAATTTTAGTTTGTCCACCCATTCCACACCCATGCTACTCACACAGTTGTCCAAGAGCATTTGTCGGATTTTATTGAAGCCTATTTTTGTTTCGAAGTTATTCGGATAAATCATGGCGCAAAGTTAGAGCAATTACAGATAAAATCAATTGTGAAATTTTGATGGTTATTGGGAGGGTTATTTTGTCGAAATTAGTTTTTTATAAGCCTCTTTTTTGTTGATTATTTAGAGTGTTTTTTGAAAAAGAACAGTATTGTAATTCTTTAAACATTCAATTTGCTAATGAAAAAGAAATTATCGTATTTTTGAAACTGAAATGAATAAAAACGCTAATATATATATTGCAACTCAACTTTTGGGTGATAGCCATCAGCATCTGTTTGAGTGCTGGATTTTTTGATCAATCCATTCTTTCCAGTATTTCATGCCGACGATGAATTGAATGAAGTGTGAACTTTACGATTTTTCTCAAATATTTTTAATTCAATATCGGCATCATACCACTACAGAGGTCACTAAAAACCTTTTGAAAATGGTATCATTTCATTAATCATTAAATTTATTTGATCATGCGAGGTATTGTTTTTGATATCAAGCGTTTTGCCATTCACGATGGCCCTGGAATTAGAACCAGTATATTTTTCAAAGGATGCCCTTTGACTTGTTGGTGGTGTCATAATCCAGAGAGCTGCGCTACAGGAGTTCAGAAATTAGACTTTGAATTCAAAGGAAGTTCAACATTAGGTTGGGAAACCACAGCAGAACAACTTCTAGTGGAGGTTGAAAAGGACAGCGCTTTCTTTGATGAATCTGGTGGAGGGGTGACTTTTACAGGTGGCGAACCCATGATACAAGCCAAGTTCTTAAATGAAACAGCTGCTTTATTTAAATCTAAAGAATTGCATTTAACATTAGACACCACAGGATATGCAGCCGAGAAAAAGTTTCAAGAATCAGCAGACTTAATGGATTTGATTTTATTCGATTTGAAGCACATGAACGAGAAAGCTCATTTTGAATTTACTGGTGTTAGTAATAAGCCCATTCTTAGAAACCTCAATTATTTAGTGGAAAGTGGCAAAGAAGTGCATATCCGGTTTCCCATGATGCCAGGCTTGAATGATGAGGAAAAGAATTTAATTGAAATGATGCAATATCTTCAAAGAAATACCGCTATCAAAAGAATCCATCTTTTGCCCTATCATAAAATAGCATCGGGAAAATATGAGAAGCTGGGAATGAAAAATAGGATGGCTGGAATTGAAGAACCAAGTAATGCTAGAGTTGATTTGGTGAAGGATTATTTTGAAATTGGTGGTTTTGAAGTCCTGATTGGTTAAAAATAAGCATTTTAAAAAAAGAAAAAACACATAGATGATAACAGATAGAATTAAAAAATTAAGAGATTTAAGTTTAAGCACTCGTCCCTCCATTTCGGAAGAAAGAGGCGTGTTGATGACCGAATTTTACCAAAGTAAAGAAGCCAAAGGATTGTCTGTTCCTATGCTCAGAGCCAAGGCTTTTCATTATTTGATGTCCAATAAAACCATTTATATTGGAGATGGTGAAATGATAGTTGGTGAGCGTGGTCCAGCGCCACAGCAAACACCCACTTATCCTGAGGTTTGTATTCATTCCATTCAAGATTTAGAAATTGTGGATGAAAGACCAAAGGTAAGTTTTAAGGTGAGCGATGAAACCAAAGAGGTTTTCAGAAAAGATTTAATTCCATTTTGGACTGGTAGAAGCCAAAGAGATAGAATCTTTTCTGTGCTTCCACAAGAATGGGTAGATGCTTATTATGCGGGCATTTATACTGAGTTTCTAGAGCAAAGAGCTCCAGGACATACCGTTCTAGGTGATGTTATCTATCGTCAAGGGTTTAAGGATATTAGAGCAAGAATAGAAAAAGAAATAGAGGGAGTTGATTATTATAATGATCCTCGTGCAGTGGAGCGATTAGAGGAGCTTAAAGCTATGAAGCTAAGCTTGGACGCGGTTTCTGTTTTTGCGCAAAGACATGTGGACAAGTTAAGGGTTTTACGAGAAGCTGAGCAAGACGAGAAACGTCAGCAAGAGTTGGACAAGATGATAAGTGTGAGCTCCAATGTGCCAGAAAACAAGCCTAATGACATTTGGGAGGCATTGCAGTATTATTGGTATGTGCACCAAGGAGTGATAACGGAGCTAAACCCTTGGGACTCCTTTAACCCAGGTCGACTCGACCAACATCTGATGCCATTTTATCAGAAAGCACTAGACCAAAACGATTATACGGATGCTGAAATGCGTGAGCTCCTCCAAGCTTTTTGGGTGAAGTTCAATAACCATCCATCACCACCAAAAACTGGAATTACGGCAAAAGAGAGCAATACTTTTACTGATTTTGCTTTAATTAATGTGGGAGGAGTTAAAGCTGATGGGAGCGATGCTGTAAATGATATGAGTTATATCATACTCGATATTATTGAAGAGATGCGAATCTTACAACCTAGTTCTATGGTTCAGTTGAGCAAGAAAAATCCGGATCGTTTTATCAAGCGAGCATTAAAAGTGGTGAAAACAGGTTTTGGACAGCCCAGTATTTTTAATACCGATGCTATTATTCAAGAACTCATGAACCAAGGTAAAAGTATAGTGGATGCCAGAAATGGCGGTGCCAGTGGTTGTGTGGAAACTGGAGCATTTGGAACCGAAGCCTATATGTTGACAGGCTATTTCAACTTGGCCAAGATTTTAGAACTAACCTTAAATAATGGTTTTGACCCAAGAACAAAGCAGCAATTAGGCCCACAAACTGGGAATGCTGCAGAATTCAAAAGCTTTGAAGCTTTAATGGAAGCATGGAAAACCCAAGTCAATTATTTTGCAGATTTAAAGATTAAAGGAAATAACATCATAGAAATCATGTGGGCAAAGCATATGCCAGCTCCATTTTTATCGGTTTTTATCGATGATTGTATTGCCAATGGAATGGATTATAATGCTGGAGGAGCCAGATATAATACCAGTTATGTTCAAGGTGTTGGAATGGCTAGTATTACAGATTCTTTGAGTGCCATCAAGCATCATGTTTTTGAGGATTCAACTTTAACAATGGGTGACTTTTTAGCCGTATTGAAAAGCGATTTTGAAGAAGCAGAAGAATTTAGGAACAAGCTAATTAATGAAACGCCTAAATACGGAAATGATGATGACCGTGCCGATGATATTATGCGCGAGGTATTTGAGGTATTCCATGGAGCCATAGATGGAAGGCCATCACCAAGAGGTGCGAAATATAGAATCAACCTCTTGCCAACCACTTCTCATGTGTACTTTGGAAGTGTGATAGGAGCGTTACCCGATGGACGAAAAGCCAATAAGCCATTATCTGAAGGCATTTCTCCATTCCAAGGAGCAGATAGAAATGGGCCCACTTCGGTGATTAAGTCAGCCTCTAAAATTGATCATTTAAGAACAGGTGGAACTTTATTGAATCAGAAATTTACTCCAGCTTTCTTAGATAATGATTTGGGAATAGAACAAGTAAAAAACTTGGTGAGGACCTATTTTAAAATGGATGGGCATCATATTCAATTTAATGTGGTGACTGCTGAAACCCTTCGTAAAGCGAAAAAAGACCCAGAAGCCAATCGCGATTTAATTGTTCGGGTAGCAGGTTATAGCGACTATTTTATTGAGCTAACCGAGGAATTACAAGATGAAATTATTCGTCGTACAGAGCACGATGAGTTTTAAAGACAAATACCGTAAGTATTTAAATTGACACCTTTAAACACAGAAGGTGATTGACCTGAGCCCAAGATTTTTTTCTTGGGCTTTTTTTACAAAAAACTAACAATCAGGGCATTTCAAAATAGTTTAACTTGCACACAGTTAAAATACAAACCAAAACAATACTGTCCAAAAGAAGTTCTATATTAAAAAAGATTCTTCACCTCATTTCATTACGTTCAGAATGACAGGGTGTTAGGATTTGACAGGAAGGAAGAAGGGCTTTGCTTTTGGCATTGAAAAAAGCAAAGCCCTTCTTCCTTATGAGTTGCCAAAATACCTGTCATTCCGATGCATAGCGAGGAATCTTAATAATTATTCGGACGCTATTGAAACCAAAACTAAAGTCATATGAGATCACTATTAAATATTTTCACGCTTTTCACCATTTTACTCTTTTTAAACTCTTGTGGAAATTCAAATCTGCAAGCCCAACAAGATGTAGTAGAGGATTCTACTGAATTGGCATCCTCAGAAAATATAGAAGTAGAAGTTATTGAAGAGAGTATATTTATTGAAGATATAGGAGAACGAGAACCAACAGATGACGAGATTAGAGAATTTGGTATCATCTCAAATATTGAAGATGGAATTTACCCCATGTTTATAGTAACCATTGAATTTCCAGAGCGAGAATTTCAAATGGATTTTAATCTAAACATGGAATATGCCAATATTGATCCAAAATCTATAGATCTGCTTATTGGTAAATATGCTAGTTTCTATTATACAAGTGAATTAGAGAATCGCCTGATAGATATGCATTTTCAAGGCAAATCCTTAATGGGAGACTATGCTCCAGAGGTGAGTGATAATTGGAAAAAAGTAAATGGAGTTTTGAGTGGAGCTGAAAGTCCTACCATAAGTGATTTGCCTGGAAGTATAAGCATCACCGATAAATCAGGTGAGGTTTTTGAGTTTGAATATTATGTAGATGAAATGATGGTGAAAGCCAATGGCCAAGAGGTAAATGCATTTTATACCTTACGAGGTGTGGAAGATATCACTTATTTGCGAGTGTCTGAGTATTAGGTCTTAGTGATTGAAAAATGGATGTTCCCATATTACTACGTCCGGATTGATAGTTCTTACACTTCGATGAAATTCGCCATCAAAAGAAGAGAAAAACCAGCAAGATTTTACTTTTTCTTCTTCGTTTTTGTATTTTAAAATCCAATATCTACTACCGTTAACTTTTGATCTACTCTTTTTTATGCTGATGATATTAGTGAAGTGAATGGCTTTTTCCTTTTTATCATGAATAATAAAAAAATACTCATCATCGTGTTTTAGTTTTCTCGCTCTCTTAAATAATAGAAAAAAGCCAATAGAACTGAAGAGAAGAACAAAGGTCCAGCCATCTTTAAAATCTCCAACAAGAATTCCAAATATAAATACCAATATGAAAGGGATGAAAAGATATCTCATCCAGGTATAGCCATAGCTGATGATTTTTTTCTCATTCATAAAATACGTTTTTACAATATTAGGGTTTTTATAGAAAATTTGCTTTCATTGTTTTGTTAATGAACTTGTAATCAGCCGCTATTTTTATTAAATGATAAGTTGTTAAGTTGGTTAATAAATTGAATATTCCTGAAATAAAATAAACGGTTATAACTTCTATATTCGTTGGAGCTATTGGAAATACAAAAAATTCCTATTTATGAAACATAAGCTTTATAAAATTCTTGAAAAAGGCGCCCATGGAAAGCGTCTTAATTTGTTTTTCGATTATTTTATCATGTCACTGATAATATTGAGTGTCATATCTATAGTTCTAGAATCGATTTCTGAAGTAAACATGGAATACGGGAATTATCTAAGGGCTTTTAACCTTTTCTCTATAGTTGTATTTACCATAGAATATTTATTGAGGCTTTATGTTTCTGATTTAATGTATCCTTCAAATAGTAGACTAAAATCGGCTCTTAAATTCATATTCTCTCCCTACGGACTCATTGACTTATTATCCATTTTACCATTTTACCTTCCCTTGATTTTCAAAATTGATTTGAGATTTTTACGGACTTTAAGGCTAATGCGATTTTTAAGAATCCTCAAAATAAATAGATACGATCATTCTTTTAAACTGATCTGGGATGTGATTAAAGAAAAGAAATCAGAACTTGGCGTTACAGGTTTTGTTACCTTTTTAACCCTTCTTGTGGCTTCTTTTCTAATGTATTATGTGGAGGGCGAAAAGCAACCAGAACTATTTCCAAATGTTTTAGAATCGTTTTGGTGGGCCATAAGTACATTGACAACTGTTGGGTATGGTGACGTGTACCCTATAACTGCCATGGGGAAGGTGATTAGTGGAGTAATTGCTTTAATGGGTATTGGGATAGTTGCCCTTCCTACTGGTATTGTAAGTGCTGGTTTTATTAGTAAAGTTCAAGAGAGAAAAAGACCTGCAAATTACAATACTTATCATTGCCCTCATTGTGGAGAAGAGCTTCCTCATAGCCATTTTAAGAATTAATTCTTTAGTTTGTCGATTAATTTGAGGTATCTATAAGCATATTCTATGCTTCAATTGCTTGTGTATTTTTTGCTTTTATTCGACCTCGAATAGTACTATATTTTCAGATAATTAGTATTCTAGAGGTTTGTATTGTTCTAGGTTAACATACTCTTTAGGTTTAAGCATAAAAATGACATGTACTTTAATAAAGAGAAAATCCATCTACGGATTCCGTTAATTTCCACAAATTTTTATTATAAACCATGGTTAGCTTTGTTATCCATGGTTTATCATCCGTGTTAATTACTATCAGTGAGCTCTCTGTGCTTCAGTTCGTGATAATGCGCGGACAAAATAAAAGTATGCTTTTATCCAGTGTGTATTGTAAGGTTGGTTTTTAATGTTCTAATAATTCTCTTATATTTGGATTCTTTAAATCAATGTTATTCATCTAAAATAATTTTTATGAAAAAATTAGTAGCAGAATTTATAGGAACCCTTTGGTTGGTTCTTGGTGGTTGTGGAAGCGCTGTATTGGCAGCAGGTTTTCCTGAATTAGGAATTGGTTTTGCTGGTGTTGCACTAGCTTTTGGACTTACGGTAGTGACAATGGCTTACGCGATTGGTCATATTTCAGGATGTCATTTGAATCCTGCAGTTTCTATTGGTTTATGGGCCGGAGGACGATTCGATAAGAAAGAATTATTACCTTATATTGCAGCTCAAGTTTTAGGTGGGATCGCAGGTGCTGGAATACTCTATTTAATTGTGAGTGGAAAACCTGGTTTTGAGTTAGGTGGCTTTGCCGCAAATGGATATGGTGAGCATTCTCCAGGTGGATTTTCAATGGCATCAGCTTTAATTACTGAAATTGTAATGACCTTTATGTTCTTGATTATCATTTTAGGAGCTACACATTCTAAAGCACCTAAATATTTAGCGGGACTCGCTATTGGCTTGGGTTTAACATTGATTCACTTGATCAGTATTCCGGTTACTAATACTTCCGTAAACCCTGCACGTTCAACTAGTCAAGCTATTTTTGTAGGCGATTGGGCTATAGATCAACTATGGCTATTTTGGCTTGCGCCTATCATAGGAGCCCTATTGGCTGGATTGGTTTATAAATTCCTTTCTCCTGAAGAAAAAGCATAATACGAGAATACGATTAATAATATGAAGCTTGAGAAATTCTCAGGCTTTTTTTATACACCTTTTTTATAAAAGATATTTATTAGGAATATTTAATTTAGCATTACTAATTGACTAAAATTAACATCATGGAAAAGCATTTATACGCCATATTATTAGGCGGGAAATTAAGAGCAAATCATTTAATGGAAGATCACAATTTGGTATTTGTTATTGCTGAAAATGAACCTAAAGCTAGAAAGTTAGCTAAGCATAAATGGCAAGCGGAGGAGGTTCATGTGGATGGAACTCAAAGAATAGATCAGGTAGATGGTTTCAAAATAAAATTGGAAAAGCAAGAGGGTGAAACGAGTAAATTGAGCACCAACTCTAAGTATTCTTTATAATTCCCAACCTAGGCCAACAGTATAAACATAGTCTTCTGGAGTAGCATCTGAAATAGGTTTATTGTCTATATTATAATCAAAAGTTCCTCTGATATAAAAGTCTCGAGGTAATTCGTATTTGGCACTGACCTTGCTGATCATTCTTACTCGTCCTCTTTCTGAAAAACTTGGATAAACAGTAATGTTGGTAAACATGCTTAAATCCCCCATATCAAACATGTTATATTCTAATTTCAAGGTTCCTTCTATACTATTTAAATCAGCAGGGTTATCTGGATTATCAACAAAGTTCTCTAGCGTATATGCGATACCAAATGAATAGTTGAAATAAACTTTATTCGTATGAATAAGATATTGACCAATGCTTAAATTATAGGTGCTTCTCAGATCAAGCTGTTGTTCAGTATTACTATAATAATTGGCTATTGCAGAAGAAAAGAAATCGTTTTTCATGAAGTATTTGAAGTCTAACATACCTGTTGTTCTTTTCGTACTTGGTGCATTATCTTGAACATTTCGAATCACGTTAAAGCTACTAGCAATACCCCATTTAATTCTATAATAGTCAGCATGAATATTACTGTTCAACTGATGTAGATTATTGGTTTTGGTGAAGGAGTATCCAAAATCCAATGACAGGTTCATGATATCAAATATTTTTCCATCGTCTACTTGTTTTAAATAAACAACATCCTCGATTTCTGTGCTTATCATTCCATTCACATAGTCCGTAATTCTAATACTATGATTGGTGGTGTCTTTTTGTATTTTACCAAATAGTCGTTCGCCAGAATTTAAGGTGACTCTAAAATTTCTAGTAGAAATAACTTGGCTAATCTCCAGCCATTCTATTTGGAAATCCTTTTCGCTATAGCTGGTTTTAAATATTAAGACTCCGCGCTCCATTTGCTTTATCTCGCCATATAATCTAGTTTGGTCCTTAGTGATTAAGGTGTCGCTTTGTGCATAAGAGAGTAATGGTAAAATTAGGCATAGGAGTAGAAGAATATAAATTATGTGATGTTTCATTTTAAATGTTTTGTATAGCAAAAATATAAAAACCGAGTCAATAAATCGACTCGGTTTTATCTATTGTCAGAACAGAAATTTTAGTTTCCGATTTTCTTTATTTTAAATAGATTCATAACTACTTTTCCCATAACTCCCCATGCAATTAAAACCATAGAAAGATAGGTGACCAATAACCAAATTGGGAAATTTCCTCGATTGGCCCATAGGGCACGAGTTTCACTAAAGTGACTTGGATGAGTAGCAATAAGTTTTAATTCAGCAGATTGATTTAATTCACCAAATTTTTCTTGGTCTACTACATAGACTACTAGTTCTCCTATACCTTTTTCACCACTTGGTAAATCGGCAGGATAAATAGCTTTAATAACACCCTCCTCATTGGTTATAGCACCAGCTTCCATAATCGGAAGATTATTGAAATAACGCTTGATTCCTATGAAGATTTCAGCATCGACGACTGGAGCTTTTGCGCCATTGAAGGTACCCATTAAAATGGCGCTTACTTCGCTATTGGCCTCGTCTACTTTTACTTCAAGGAAATATGGAGCACCTACTTCTGTATCATTAGATTTTGGAGTTTCAACTACTTGAGCACTTGCTGTAGGCTTAAAGTTAGCATCAAAAGAGCGGATATAATTGACCACATCACCTCTTTGTTGCTCAGAAAGAATAGCACCATAGGCTGGCATTGTAGCACGACCATCAGTTATTTTATGGAAAATGCTACCTTCAGTATTGGCATCATGGAAAGCTTGTTCACCAAAATCAGTAGGTTTAGGAATCAATGGCAAACCATTGTTTTTACCCACATCGCCGTGGCAAGATTTACAATTAGCTAAAAATACTACTTTCCCAGCTTTAACGCTTTTGTCAGAATAAGCAATTGGATTGCTGTCTTTTCGCTTGGCATCGCTTACTTTCCAATCGCTTTGAGCCATTAAGCTAAATGGCATCATTAGGACTAAAACAGCCAAAATATTTATTGTTATCGTTTTTGTCTTCATAGCACTAATCATATTTTTCAAATTCTTCAGTAATTCCTTTTTCTTCGGCTAATTCCCACATTGGAATGACAGGGAAAATCTTAAGAAGAATGGTAATGATCATTAGAGCCATTGCAAAAGCTCCAGCTGTAACTGCCACTTCAATCCAAGTAGGCATGTATTTATGGAATTCATCAGGCACATTTTGGATAGGCAAATGTGGATGAAGTAAAGTAGGAACAACAATGATAATTCTTTTTAGAAATGCTCCAATAAGAACAATGACTGCAATAAATGTTAAGTTATTTGGCTTTCTCCAATGTTTAAATATCATAAAGAAAATGGGTAATCCCATTCCAATGATTTGAACCACCCAAAATAAGCCAGCATAGGCTCCTTGGAAAAGAGTATGCAAATGAACGGCTTCACCAGTCTTCATTTTATAAGCAGGAACTAAGAATTCATTAATATTGAAATAAGCATACAATAAAGAAACCAATACTAATAATCTACCCATCATATCAAAATGATGATCCGTAAAATAGTCTTGAAGTTTGTAATTAGAACGAAGAATATACATCACAATAATGACGGCTGCTGTTCCTGCTACAAAAGCTCCAGCTACGAAATAAGGACCAAAAACAGTAGTGTCCCAGCCAATTCGCAAAGTAGATGCAAATAGCCAAGATGTTACCGTATGAATAGCCATAGCTACTGGTATGATGATGATACTTAGCATTCTAATACTCTTATGAAGAATTTTATATTGCTCTGGAGTACCAATCCAACCTAAACTAAGGATATTATACAATTGATATTGCCAAACAGGCATATCCTTCATTTTCTTTTTGATAAAAGCTAAATCAGGAATTAAAGGTAAAATAAAGAGGAGGGTGCTAATAGCTACATAAGTTGTAATTACTGTAACATCCCAAACAATAGGAGATTGTAGTCTTCCGTGAAGGAATAGATTTAAAAACCTATCCGGACGACCCATATCTGTGATAATAACCAAACCGGCTACCATTACAAATCCTAAAGCAATAATTTCGGAA
This sequence comes from Lentimicrobium sp. S6, assembly GCF_013166635.1. Lineage (NCBI taxonomy): Bacteria > Pseudomonadati > Bacteroidota > Bacteroidia > Bacteroidales > Lentimicrobiaceae > Lentimicrobium > Lentimicrobium sp. S6. Next base: position 128,709 of record NZ_JABKBZ010000003.1, read on the forward strand.
ACTCTAGTGATAGGCTTTACCCATTTTTGCCCTGCTAATCCTAAAACTGCACTCACTAGCATTCCAACCAAACTCACAGCAACAAAGAATACAAAATTGGAAATGTACAATCCCCAACTCACATAATCGCGCATGGCTGTTACACCTAATCCTTCAGTAAGCTGAATATAATAGGCATAGCCAAAGACCACCATTACCAATCCCAAGAATCCCATCCAAGGTAAAAATCCCTTATGGTTCTTCATGGGTCTGATAGCATCTTCAGCATACTTATCAACCAAATTCTTGGCTTGTTCTTTTGATAAAGATTCAGACATATCTTTTATTTTTTTATTGATTTTTCAAATGATTTTTTAAACGTGATGTTCGTCTTCCAAAGTGGTTTTACCATTATATTCGAATGGAAACATTCTGTTTTTTGGTGGTAAATAATACACGTTTGGTTTAGTTCCTAATTCTGGGAGTAGCGTATATCCTGCATTTTTACGAATCAATTCGCTAAAACGAGTGGTTTCTCCTGAGGTACCATTGGTAACAGCATCCTCATTTAAATCACCAAAATAATAAACTCCATTGGGACATGCGGAAACACAATAAGGAAGTTTTCCTTCTCTTAAGCGGTCGGCACTAAATAAACATTTTGAAATAGTTCCTTTTTTTTGTGGAACATTAAGCTCGACATTATAAAGCAAATCTTCATCCTCTTCGTGATTCTTAGGCTCAAACCAGTTGAAAACCCTTGCAGAATAAGGACAAGCTGCTATACAGAAACGGCAACCTATACATCTTTCATTATCAATTAAAACAATTCCATCTTGGCGTTTAAAAGTAGCATCAACAGGACAAACCTTAGTGCATGGAGGGTTGTCACAATGGAAACAAGGCTTGGGCATGAAATATGGCTCTGTATGCTCCGATTCTTGCATACGCAATACATTGATGTGATGTTGCTCTTCACGCAAATGGTGTGCATTTTGGCAAGAAGCCATACATGCTCTTACGTTTCTACAACGAGCTAAGTCTATCACCATCACCCAATGCTTACCTGGGATTCCTTCGCGACCTTGTTCTTGTAAAGCTGATGTATATTGATCCTTTTGAACAGGACTTAGTTCACTGGCTTTAATTTCTGCCAACTGACCATCTTCAGTCAGCACTTTAATCTTTTTTTCGGAATCCGATAAAGCAGACTCAGCTTCGCCACCATGTCCTTCTTTACCATCTTGAGCGGCAAAGCCAGCATATCCCGCTGCTCCGGCTGCCACCGCACCAATCCCAATTAAAGAGCCGATTTTCAGGAAATCTCTCCTTGATTTGGGGTTTGAATTATTATCTGACATATGTTATAATTTGATTTTGTTTTTCTTCTGTGAAAATAGGAAAAAAATTAACAAAAATTTTAAATTTCCCATAATTACTGTAAAATGAATTTTCTAAACTCCTAAAAGCCTTGTGATTATTTCTTTTTCTTGAACAGTTTTACAACTCTAAATGACATAAAAACCAACGATTAGGAATAAAGATATAACTTAAAGAAATTTGTTGGCCAAAAGTACTAAGTCCTATCCTAATTTCAAAAGAAATAGGTAATAAAATACCGAAATTCAGTAGCTTATTACCTATTTTTTAATGTATAGCAATATGTTGTTTGCTAGGTATTTACATCGGATTATGGAATTTTCATGTATTTGTGGCTTTGAATAGAGATATTCCATTGAGGATTCTTCATTACATATTCTGTTATCGCATGCATCATTTGATCTGCTTTACTCCATTCTGGTTGAAGGAATAAAAGGCAATCTGAGTTTACGAGTTTAGCATTGGCTTCGGCCCAAGCAAAGTCTTCTTCGGTTTCAATAACTACTTTTAATTCACTGGCTCTGGAGTAAACAGACTCCACCGGTGGTGATTTTTTCTTTGGTGAAACGCATATCCATTCCCATTCACCAGAATAGGGGTGAGCGCCACTACTTTCTAAATAGCGTGTCACATTATTTTTTTTCAATTCTGCACATAGGTAGTCCAAGTTGTTCATTAACGGTTCACCACCAGTAACCACAACTGCCTTTGCGGGCTGAGCAGCAGCATTTTTTACAATATCATCAGTAAGGGTAGGAGGATGCATCTTTCGATTCCAACTCTCTTTCACATCACACCATTTACAGCCCACGTCACAACCTCCAATTCTGATAAAGTAAGCGGCTTGTCCTGTATTGGCTCCCTCTCCTTGTATGGTATAAAATTCTTCCATTAATGGAAGCATTTTTCCCTCATCTAACAATATATCCTCTTGTTCTTTTGTCATTATTCTGTAATCATTAGTTTTTGGAAACCAATGTTTTTTCCTTCTTTCACTCGGACAAAGAAAATCCCTTGTCCCAACTCAGAAGTATTAATTTTAACACTGACTCCTTTTTGAAATTGGTTTTCTACGAAACTAAATTGGCTTACTTTCTGCCAGCTTAAATTATAGATTTCCACATCGAAATTAGGTTTCTTTAATCCTTTGATACTGACTATAACTTTTCCTTCTGAAGGATTGGGCTTTAGGATGATTTCAAAGGGTTTAAATAATGGTGAGTTTATACGAGATGCGTTTATGATTTGTATTAAGTCGAGTTGATAAAGTCGTGGAGGAATAAATGAATCCTCACAAGTCATTAATAAATGGTCTTTATCTTTAAAGCAAATAGATTCTGTTTGAGCTCCTTGTATATGAGCAAAGTCCACTCGTTTCTTGTTTCCACCAAAAAACTCATCATTCTTAAAGTCCCAAATCACCCAAACAAAAGGAACGAAATTCTCATAACCTACGAGGGCCAAAATATTTTCCTCTTCAAAATAGTCGGCACCTGTTAATAATCCTCTCACATTAAACTGGTCGTGGATTTCTAGTAAATAGTGACCAGCTTGTTTAGGGATTTTATAGCAACTGGTTTGTTGGTTTACCCAGTTTTTTGTAAAAATATAGAGAAAGTTACCCATTGGAGCTACTGATTCACAATCGTAATTATTGCTTCTGTTTTGCTTATTAAAGTTGATCTGATCTTGATAGGCAAATGTAATTTTTTCAGTATTAACTTCAGTATTACCCTCCTCAGGGATTTCTGATTTTAAAATTTTATAGATGGTAAGATCGTCTCTGGTGCCATAGTTATTTCCAAAATCACCAATATAAATAAAATTTTCATCCTGAGTGATATCTTCATAATCGAAATTAATAGCTCCTCTGAGCAATATTTTTTGCGTGACTTCACCCGTAGATTCATCTAAACGATAAATAGCAGGTTCTCCTCCAGAGTCATTATGGGTCCAGGGAGCATTTCTGAACCAAATTAATCCGCTGGTTTCTGATACTTCCGAAGCCAATTCTTCGATGATTATTTCTGGCTCCATGAGCACAGGATCATATAAACACGATCCATCATTTTCTTGCGCCATGGAGTTATAATTATTGGCATTGGGATCCGTACAACCTAATTGAGCCCAAGAATAACTTATTGGGAAGATAAACGCAATAATCAAAAGAAGATTCTTCATAAGTGTGGGATTTATGATAAGAACAGGAAGTAAAAACTATCTGTAAACTTCTTTCTTAGAAGCTTTAAGAGTGTTTTCTAAAAGTGCAGCAATGGTCATGAGACCAACACCACCAGGAACAGGAGTAATTAGGCTTGCTTTTTTGCTCACCTCATCAAATTTCACATCCCCCACTATTTTATATCCTTTTTCTGAATTGTCATTTTTTCTGTGAATCCCAACATCAATAATTACGGCATCTTTTTTTACCATATCCTCTGTTAAGAATTCTGGTTGGCCAATAGCGGCAATAATGATATCCGCTTGGGCAGTTATTTCTTTCAGGTTTTTGGTTCTGCTATGGCATAGGGTAACAGTGGCATCGCCAGGATTACTTTTTCTACTTAACATGATAGAAATAGGAGTTCCTACGATATTAGATCTACCTAAAACAACTACATTTTTACCAGATGTTTCGATTTTATATTCTTCAATCATCATCATGATACCATAGGGAGTAGCAGGTAGATAAGTTGGTGCACCAGTCACCATTTTGCCAATATTGATAGGATGAAAACCATCTACATCTTTTGAGGGATCTATTTTGTTGATGACTCTATCCACGTCAATATGATCTGGAAGCGGAAGTTGAACAATAAATCCATCCACATCAGGATCATTATTCAAAAAGTCGATGATTTCGATCAGCTCAGCTTCAGTAGTTTTCTCAGAATATTTATAAAGTGAAGAAGTGATACCAACCGAACGACAAGCTTTTTCCTTACTTTTTACATAAAACTCGCTTGCTGGATCTGCACCCACTAAAACGGCTGCTAAATGAGGAGCTTTCTCATCGTTATCAATCATTTTAGCTACCTGAGCAGCTATTTTATCTTTAATTTTCTTAGAGGTGACTTTTCCGTCGATTAACTTGCTCATGATTATCTTCTTCTCATTTTATTCATCATATTCATCATGTTTTTGCCACCACCACCGCTCATCATTTTCATCATTTTGCTGGTTTCGGCAAATTGTTTAAGAAGTTGATTTACTTCTCTCACTTCTGTACCTGCTCCCAATGCAATCCTTCTTCTGCGACTTCCATCTATGATTTTTGGATTCTCTCTTTCTGCAGGGGTCATGGAATATATAATAGCTTCTATGCCTTTGAAAGCATCATCGTCAATATCTACATTCTTTAAGGCTTTTCCCATACCTGGAATCATACCCATCAAGTCTTTTACATTACCCATTTTCTTAATTTGCTTGATTTGATTCAAGAAATCATTGAAATTGAATTGATTTTTAGCAATTTTCTTTTGAAGTTTTTTAGCTTCTTCTTCATCAAATTGCTCTTGGGCTCTTTCTACAAGAGAAACAATATCACCCATACCTAAAATCCTATCGGCCATTCGGCTAGGATGGAATACATCAAGAGCGTCCATTTTTTCTCCAATACCCACAAACTTGATGGGCTTAGTAACTACCGAACGGATAGTTAGCGCAGCACCACCACGAGTATCACCATCTAATTTGGTAAGGATAACCCCATCAAAGTTTAATTGATCGTTAAAGGCTTTGGCGGTGTTTACAGCATCTTGACCAGTCATGGAATCTACCACAAACAAAGTATCGTGAGGTTTAATGGCTTTTTTGATTTCGGAAATTTCCTTCATCATTTGCTCATCTATAGCCAAACGACCAGCAGTATCCACAAGAACCACATTATAGCTACTCTCGTGCGCTCGTTTTACCGCGTTACGCGCAATATCTACGGGGTTTTTATTGTCTTCTTCAGTATAAACATCAACTCCAATTTCGCCACCAAGTACTTTTAATTGCTCAATCGCAGCAGGACGATAAACATCACATGCCACCATTAAAGGTTTCTTTCCTTTTTTGGTTTTAAGGTAATGAGCTAATTTAGCAGTATGTGTTGTTTTACCAGAGCCTTGAAGTCCGGCCATTAAAATTACAGCAGGATTATTATCTATATTTAGTTCTGTTGCAGTACCGCCCATTAATTCGGCCAACTCATCGTGTACTATTTTTACCATTAATTGCTTAGGAGATACGGCATTTAGAACATCAAGTCCTAAGGCTTTATCCTTTACATTAGCAGTAAAAGTTTTAGCGATTTTATAGCTCACATCGGCCTCTAATAAGGCTTTTCTGATTTCTTTAATAGTCTCGGCCACATTAATCTCAGAGATTTTGCCTTGGCCTTTAAGTATTTTGAACGAACGTTCTAGTCTATCATTTAATCCTTCAAACATATTCTTTTGGAATTTTAGGGCTGCAAAAATAGTAATTTTCTATGAAAATTCCTTGTTAAAATGATGCTTGGTTTTTGTTATTGAAATTAAACGATATGCCTTTATGATATTGGTATAAAAGGGACTTTTGATTGGATTTAGAAAAGTGAAAGTATAAAAAAAAGGTGCGATAACCAGTCGCACCTCAAACACAAACCATAATTAACCAAAGAAATATTATTCACTAATATTTCTTATGCAAATATAAGTGCTCTTTTAGAACTAATATTAAACGATTATTAAATGTTGGAGAAAAATGTGCAAATGGAATGATTCAATGACTAAGCGCAGTGGTTTTACTTAACAAAAGGGTGGGTATGAAACTAAAAATGAAGTATTTTTTCAGAAATATTACCTACGCCATCATTGATAATGATTTTGAAGACATTTTTTTCTTGAATATTATTCAGTTGGCAAGTCAAGCGAGATTTTTTTGGATCATAACTCATTAAAATCCAGGAACCGTTGAACCAAGCATTATAATCAGAAATTCCACTTTCTTGATCTGTAATAGTAAAAGAAAGGCTTTTGGGTGTTTTGTTATTTTCTAATTTTGTTCTCACTTTTATAGAGGGCGCAATGGTGTCAACTAAAATGAGGTATTCGCCAAAATCTCTGGTTTTAAAACTCAAGTCATATGTGTTTTCCCATGAAGAAGAATAAGCGCTGATACTTTTTTTATAATATTCACCAATATAAATATTATTTTTTAGGTCCTCTTCGATTTCAATATTCTTCAACTTCACGTGAATATGCTCTTGTAAACCAGCACCTACTTTACCAATATGATATTTCTTTCCATTGATCGATTTGTCGCTTTCTTCAATGGAGGAGCTAAAGCTCAAAGTATCATATAAACTTCTACTCGGGAAATAGACCTTTATATTTTCGTCCTCATAATTATTTTCACCCAAAGGGTAGTATAAATTGCCACTACTTAATGACTCATTATTCTCAATAGTCTTTGAAAAAACGGTGAAATTGAGGATGGCTTTATTGTCATGTATGTCTTTTACAATGTATTTTATCTGATGGTATTGATTATCGTTAAAAGAGAAAACCCCCTTATTTACAATCTTGTTATAAATAGGAAGTTTGTTATTGGGGCTCTGATAAGTTCTTTGATAACTCCTTCCTTTCTTTTTATAGAAATCAAAATCAATGAGTGTGTTGATATATCTGGTGCTAGCAAAATTTAGTCTTTCCACATTGTGTGAATATACGAGATTAGAATCCACGAAAATTTCTATCTCATAAACTCCATTTTTATTTTGAGTATCATTTTGTTTGTCAATGGTGTTGATACCTAGATAAAAGTCTCCAGCAATTTCTAAGGTATCCTTTTCTTTCAGTAAATAATCACTTCCCCAACCTTTTAGAGTGAAAGTTTGAGCATTTTGTTTTCCCTCGATTTTAGCCTGTTCTTCTGCTGGGTATATTCTTATCGAACTTATGGTAGGGGTAATGAAGTCTTTAACTTTGAATCCGAAAAGTAATGGGTTGATGATTTCTTGATTGGCCGTTTCACGAATTTCAAAATGAAGATGAGGTCCTCCAGAACCACCTGTATTTCCACTTAAGGCAATAATGTCTCCTTTTTTAACTGGAAATTGCCCAGCTTTTACATATAAGTCTACACTAAAACTTTGGTTTTTGTATTGTTGCTGTTCAACGTATTTGGCAGCATCTCCTTTGAGTTCTTTCAGGTGACCATAAACGGTGGTGTATCCGTTTGGATGATCGATATAAACAGCATTTCCATAACCCCAAGGCGAAATTTTAATACGACTTACCCAGCCATCAGCTGCTGCGTAAATATTCTTTCCTTCTACTCCTCCAGTTTTAATGTCTATTCCGCCATGAAAGTGATTGGAGCGTAATTCCCCAAATGTTCCAGAAAGATAAATTCTACCTTCTACAGGTGAACGAAAATAATCTTGTGGATATTTTGACTTAGTTTGAGCATTTAAATGTTGAAAAAGGACGCTAGAAAGAAAAATCAGTAGGATATATTTGAATTTCATAAAACTTGTTCATTTATTTTGGGGTTTGCAAAAATAGGAAATTTCGTTTGATAGTTAAAAGTTAATATTTAACAGTTAATAGTTAAAAATCAAAACTGTCCAAATGAAGTTCCATATCAAAAAAGATTCTTCACTTCATTGCATTACGTTCTGAATGACAAGGTGTTCGGATTTTATAAGGAGGAAGAAGGGCTTTGCTTTTGGCATTGAAAAAAGCAAAGCCTTTCTTCCTTATGAGTTGCCAAAACACCTGTCATTCCGATGCGTAGCGAGGAATCTTTAATAATTATTAGGATGCTATTGGTTAAAACGAAAAATCATGGCTAGAATTCAACAGATAAAGGCCAAAAGCTAATTACCAAAAGCCAGCATTAAGTTTCCAGTTCCACTCTAGGATCGATTACTCGATAAAGGATATCTACTACTATGTTCACAAGAATGAGGAGAACGGCCACAAAAAGTACTGAGCCCATGAGAACAGGAAAATCGTATTTCTCAAGCGAATTAACGATAACAAGTCCCATTCCTTTCCAATCGAAAACGTATTCTACAAAAACAGCACCTGCCAAAAGTGAGGCAAACCATCCGGAAATGGTTGTGATAATAGGATTTAGCGCATTTTTTAGGGCGTGTTTTCTAAGGATTTGCCATTCTGTAAGACCTTTAGCTCGTGCAGTTCGGATATAGTCTTTTGCTAAAACTTCTTTCAAGCTAGAGGAAGTTAATTCTGTAATAATGGCTAGTGGTCGAATGCCTAGGGTGATTGCTGGAAGAATCAGGTTTTTGAGTGCCAGATGTTTGCCATTGCCCAAATCGTCAACTTCATAAAGGGAGCCGAACAAGTTTAAACCGGTATAATCGGCCAATACAAAAGCAAAAAGCCAAGCCATTAAGATACTGGCAAAAAAGCTGGGTAACGACATACCGAATACGCTCAAACCAAATATGAAGGAATTTAAAAATTTATTTGGATATACAATGTTGACCATCCCTAGGAACACCCCAACAACTAAGGCAAACCCCATGGATACGGCTGCTAGTAATAAGGTTTTCGGAAAAGCTTCTGTTAAAATACTCGTTACCTCTCTGTTGCTCTGAAAGCTTTTTCGCAAGTAGGGTGGTTTTATTTGAAGATGATGGTTCTTGATGTTTGGTGAAATTTGAAATCCTGCAGACTCCTCCGTTTTTTCTTTTATTCCGATAGGCGATAAGTCGTGTAAGAAATTGAGATATTGAATATAGATGGATTTGTCCCTCCCTAGTTCTTTGTTGATAGCTTCTACCGATGCGATATCTGCTCTTTGCCCCAACATCATTCTAGCAGGATCACCAGGTAAAATATTAAATAAGAAGAACACCAAAGTAGCTACGCCAAGTAGTACCCAAAATCCATAGAGGAGTCTTTTGAGAATAAAAGGCAGCACTATTTCAGTTTTATTATTTCCTCATATTGAGGAAGGTGACCTTGTGCCCATTTGCCCATGATTACACCATTTTTCAAAACTACTAATCCTGGATTAGAGCGGATAATTGTTTTTAAATCTATATCATCGCTTTGATATAAATCTGAGTAGAATCTTTTTTCTTTTTGAAACTGGTCGATGATTTCTTCACTACTTGCTGTGATTAAGCTAAAGGAGTAGGCGTTTTCTGTGGCTCGCCTTTTTAATTCTTTCATCTGTTCCAGGTGTTCCCAATCACCTTCGTTTAAATCATAAGAGATTAATAAAAAGTGATACATAGGATCGTCAACAATATTATCTGTAATATCTTGTCCAGCTAAATCGAAGAAGCGGATATCAGAAACTCTTTCATTTGGATCTACCACTCGCATATCAGAATATTCCCATTGACTCATCCAAATACTATCGTTATATGGATAATTGGGTGAAAGATATTCTTCTGTTTCACCTGTGTTTTTATTTTTATAGATAAGATAGTACTCTAAGGGTTTTGGGTTTTCTACTTTGAGGTTGGTGCCCACTTTCCATGATCTGAAATCAAGAAGAGGTAGACGATTGATATTATATGAGTTGAATAAGGTGAAACCAATCACAATCAAAATTGCAATTGACCATTCCGTAGTTTTCTTGTAAACATTGTCGAATGAGTTTCTGGTAAAGAAAATAAATATCAAGAAGAAGTCAATCACCAAGTTCTTATAAAATGTTTCCCAATTGGTGAGGATGATAAAATCTCCAAAGCACCCACAATCAGGAACTGGATTGTAAATAGCATCATTGAGGGTGAGGAATGTAAAGAGTATCATCATTAAGGCTACCAACCATGCTGTAGTCTTCTTAAAAATATTGAAGACTAAAAATACTCCAAGAGAAAACTCAGCCACGCAAAGTAAAACAGCTAATGGTAAAGCGAAAGGAATAGCCCAGTCGGTACCAAAGGCAATAAAATAATCTTCTATTTTATAAGCTGTTCCTAGGGGATCAACTCCTTTTACAAATCCTGAAAATATAAAAACTAGTCCTACAAATAACCTGCTGATTATTCTTGCAATTCGTATCATTGGGTAAATATTTTAATAAAAATGCTAATGCATGCAAATTTGCACAATTTTGCAGATATAAGACACTTTAATCCCTAAAATTTAGTGAATGAAATGTAAATATTACAGAAAAATCAAAAAATAATTCAAAATTATAAACTTTGAATGTTGTGAGAGGCTATTAATCTATATTAATATCATAGACATAGGAAAAGTAATGCATTCCTCTTTTTTTACTTATTTGGCCTCCTGTATATGAGTCAAGGCTAAAAGGAGATTTTCCTGAACTGCCCTTATAATATGTTGTATGTATGGTGTCTTGGACAATTAAAAATATGGTGTCGATACCATTGCTATAAAAAGGGGGTGGAGGTGAATCCTGATCTTCATAAGAGTGTTTAAACATATGAAAAGATTCAGTTTCAATTCTAATAGTATCTTTCTTTATTATATAAGAATAGTTTAAAATCAATGATATATGGGTGCTAGACTTGTTCGTGAAGGTATAATCAACACTAGCCATTGGTTCGTATCCACAGGACCCAAATACAATGATGGATAATAGAAATAATAATGAATTTTTCATATAATAATAACTTAATGAAAATGATTTTATTTCTTTTCAGATAAAAGAATCAAAGCAAACAGCGCATAGTTAATCATATCTTGATAATTGGCATCTAAACCTTCAGAGACAATCGTCTTGCCTTCATTATCTTCTATTGATTTAATTCTAAGCAGCTTCATAAGTATAATATCATCTAAAGAAGAAATACGCATATTTCTCCAGGCTTCATCGTAATCATGGTTTTTGTCTTCCATTAACGACATAGAACCAGTGACATGAGTATCATAGAGTTTTTCAAGTTCAATTGGTTCGATATCACCACTTTCTCCATGGCCTCTTTCCAATTGAATAAGAGCCATTACAGAATAGTTTACAATGCCAATAAATTCAGGTTCGATTCCTTCGTTTACTTTGCTGCTTCCTTTTTCTTGAATGGAACGAATTCTACTAGCTTTTATATAGATTTGGTCTGTTAATGAGCTTGGCCTTAGTATTCTCCATGCGCTACCATAATCAATCATCTTATTCATGAATACACTTTTACATAATGCGATGGCTTCTTTGAATTGTTGGCTAGTATTTGACATTGATTATATCTTCTTAATTTAGCCACAAAATTAATTAAATGAGTGAAAACAACAGCTCTTTTTCAAAATTTCAATGTGGAGATTTGGAAATAGACTTGGAAGTCCCTCAGCTGATGGGGATTCTGAACTTGACTGATGACAGTTTTTTTGATGGAGGAAGATATAATAAAGGGGATGGATTTTTATCGAGAGCTGAGAAATTAGTGGTGGAAGGTTGTACTATTATTGACATTGGAGCGGCTTCAACTCGTCCAGGAGCAGAATTGATAGACGAACAAGAGGAATGGAGGATTTTAGAGAAGCCCTTGCAAGTTTTGAGGAAGAAATATCCAAGTATTCTATTATCGGTTGATACTTATAATGCTGGGCAAGTAAAAAAGTGCAACCATCTTGGGGTTAATATTATTAACGATATTTCTGGTGGTACTTGGGATTCACAAATGTACGCTGAAGTGGCCCAATACCAAATGGCCTATGTGATGATGCATATTAAAGGAGAGCCTAAAACCATGCAGAATCAAACAACATATTCTTCAGTAATTGATGAAGTGAAGAATTATTTTGAGGAGGGTATCAAGAAGCTTAATGAGCTTGATTTTAAAAATATCATTTTGGATCCGGGTTTTGGTTTTGCAAAGACTTTGGAACAGAATTATGAGTTGTTGGGCAAAATGAGTCAATTGGAAGCCTTTGGATATCCAATTTTAGCTGGATTGAGTAGGAAGTCTATGATTTTTAGAGCCCTAGGGATAAGCCCACAGGAAGCTTTGAATGGAACAACTGCATTAAATATATTGGCATTACTAAATGGGGCTAAAGTTCTCCGTGTTCATGATGCTAAAGAAGCTCGTGAAACCATTCAACTATTTTCACTGTATAAAAGAGGTGAAAAAGAAAGCTAGGTTATCAATATTTGGGTGAATTCGTATAAATAGCATCCTCAGATTAGATTTTTAAAATACCTTTGCCGCCTTAATATAAGTACTACTAAATGCTAACATTTGTAACAGGTTTTATTGAGCTGAGATTCCTCGATGTATTAGATATCGCCCTAGTGGCGGTGCTTTTGTATATGCTTTATGCTTTGCTTAAAGGAACTGTTGCCATTAATATTTTTGCAGGTATCGCTGCTATCTATTTTATTTGGAGATTGGTAGTAGCCTTGCAAATGGAAATGTTGAGTCAGATATTGGGAGCCTTTATTGGAGTGGGTTTCATCGCTTTAATCATAGTTTTTCAGCCTGAATTGCGTCAGTTTTTACTTGTATTTGGTACTCCCAAAGTCTTAGAAATCCTTCCTGAACGGTTGAAATTTATGTTTCGAAATTTCCAGCCTGAACAAGCTAATTTAGATACCGATAAAATTGTTAAAGCTTGTCATAGTATGAGTGATGACAAAACGGGAGCCCTAATTGTGGTTACTCATCAACATGAATTAAATGATATTATTGAGACCGGGGAGGTTATGAATGCTAGAGTTTCAGATCAATTAATAGAGAATATCTTCTTTAAAAACAGTCCACTTCACGATGGAGCCATGGTGATTAGTGACAATATTATTCAAGCTGCGGGGTGTATTTTGCCGGTTTCTAAAAATAGAAGCATAGATGTTTCATTGGGATTAAGACATAGAGCAGCAATAGGTATTACAGAAGCTACTGATTGTATTTCTCTAATTGTATCAGAAGAAACAGGTCATATTTCCTATTGTAAAAATGGGGTGGTGGTTCAAAATGTTCAAGCGCATCAGCTTAAAAATTTCTTGGATAAGGAGTTTAATCCGGTTTAGTGAGAATTTGGTGTGGGAGTTGCAATATAAAATACTTTTTGTAAAGTATCCCTATTTACTTTTATTGTTAATTACGAATCAGCTAGCCTATATGTTATCTGAAAAATAGGTTTAACTTGTGGATTCTTGTGAGTGAAAACCTTTACTAGTTATCTCTGTAATTAAATGTCTAACTTCTGCCTCATCTATACCTATTCCAAATTTAATAGTTTTCATTCCGTAATCAAATCTAAGCTTTCCACCAGTTAATCCCCAGAAATCCCCAATATTCTTTTGGGCAAATAAGCTCGCTATGTTTTGGGCAGGATTTAATTCAAGGTTTTTGATTGATTTCGTTTCATATTTCTTGCTTCTAATAATGATGCTAAAGATACTTTTGTCAATCTGAAATATTCCTTTGTCTATATAAATTGTTTCCTTCCCTGCTAGATTCCAAAGTAATATAATAATTGAAAATACTCCTCCAAAAGTCCAACCTGCAAGCCAAACCATCATAAATAAAACTATACCAGTGTTATTAGAATCTAAAAGGTCGATAATGGCTGATTTCTCACCTAAAAACCATCCCACTAACCAAATACTTAGAAATAATATAATAAACCAGTTTTTCTTTGACGGAATTAGAATTTTCAGATTGAATTTATCCGATTCAATCTTCGTTCTACTAGCGTAGGGTTGTTCAATCATGAATTTAATGAAATTGAGTCTTATGTAATAGGTAAATTGGGTTTTGGAATTAGAAAATTAAACCTCCTCCATAACAAATCCAACTTTCTTTAAATCATTCCAGAAATCAGGATAAGATTTATTAACCACATTGGGGCTTTCTATGGTGATTTCACCAAAAGGTATAGCCAGAGGAGCAAAGGACATGGCCATTCGATGATCAGCAAATGTTCTAATAGCACGAGTCACTTTTGCATTAGACGCCTCCATTTTGATACTATCTTCAGAAGTATCTAATTTTAGTCCCATGTCTTTTAATTCTGTATGCAAGGCATGAATTCTATCTGTTTCTTTAAATCGGAGGTTGTGTAATCCATGAAATTCCCCACTAATACCTAAGCCTGCAGAAGTACAAACTAAGGTTTGAACCATGTCGGGGTAATCTAAGAAATCGTGCTTGAAGTGCTGACAATGGTTATTGGTTTTGGTTAAGCGAACACCGTTCTCTAAAAACTCACTATGAACTCCAAACTGTTCGTAAACTTCTGCAATCATGGCATCACCTTGTATGCTGTCTTTCTTTAAGCCATGTAGAAATAAATCAACATCCTCAGAAAAGGCTGCCATTTCGTACCAATAAGAGGCCGCACTCCAGTCACTCTCCACAAAATATTCCCTTCTACTTGAATATTGTTGTTTCTTAATGGCGATAGCATTTTCGTGCATCAATATTTCGATTCCAAAATGCTCCATTACTCGGGCAGTCATTTTGATATAAGGCATAGAGGCTACTTCGCCTTTTAAATACATGATAAGGCCATTTGTCATCTTTGGCGCCATCAACATTAGGGCAGAAATATACTGGGAACTTACTGTAGCATCAATATCGATAACACCACCTTTGATTCTCTTTCCTTCAACTAAAATAGGAGGAAAGCCTGGGTTTTCAACATATCTAATGTTCGCGCCAATTTGTTTCAAAGTATCTACTAGTATCTCTAGTGGACGCTCTTTCATTCTCTCAGAACCGGTGATTAAAGATTTTACATTAATGGCAGAAGCATAAGCGGTAATAAATCGCATAGCGGTACCAGAATCTTGCATATCTAGAGTAACAGATATATTGGTGCCTTTCAAACGCAATAGAGTTTCTAAAGCATTATGAAGTACTTTGGTGTCATTACTTTTAGAAAGATTTTCTATTTGTAAATCATCAGAGCCTAATATGGCATCTATAACTAGCAGTCTATTGCTTTCGCTTTTTGATGCAGGCAAATAAATATCGCCCTTCAATTCTTTGTTGGCCTTTCTAACGATATAACTCATCTTAGTTCGCTTTATAAAATTTGATTGATTCTTTGATATCTTCCAAACTTGAGTTTTGGTTGATGATTGATTCCCCAATGGATGATACAAAGGTAAGATTTAATTCATTCCCACTCTTCTTTTTATCTTGCCATAATAAGGTTTCTACTTGTTCAATAAAGTCTTCTGTGATTTCGTAAGGATTGTAGTAACTAGATATTTCATTTCTGATGATGCTAAATTCATCTTGGCTGAGAAGGCCTTTTTTAACAGATAAATAGGATTCTAGTATCATTCCTATGGCTACAGCCTCGCCATGTAGCAAAGGAATTTTATCGTTTTTCATGGAATAGCTTTCCAAAGCATGGCCTAAGGTATGGCCAAAATTCAGTGTTTTTCTGATGTTTTTTTCTGTGAAATCTTGTTCTACAACTTCTTTTTTAATCTGAATACTATTTTCGATGAAACCTAGAATGGTATCCACCTTCAAATCTTTAACCTGAGTGAGCGCTTCCCAATGCTTTTTATCCGTGATCAAGCCATGTTTCAACATTTCTGCCCATCCGCTTAGAATTTGGCGGTCGTCTAGAGTATTTAAAAAAGAGTATTGTATAAATAGTGACTTAGGTTCGCTAAACAATCCTACTTGGTTTTTAAAATGTCCCAGATTAACGGCTGTTTTTCCTCCAATACTGGCGTCTACCATAGATAAAAGGCTGGTGGGGATATTGACAAAATCCATTCCTCTTTTAAATGTGGAAGCGATAAAGCCACCCAGGTCAGAAATCATTCCACCTCCAAAATTGACCAATAAACTTGAGCGATCGGCTTCATATTCACCCAAAGCATGCCATAATTGAGCTGCTATTTCTATATCCTTCGATGATTCTCCAGCTTCTATTACTAATACTTCGGCTTTTTTAATTTCCTCCGATTCGTGTTGTAAGATTGGCCAGCAATGGTCCATTATATTTTCATCCATTAAAATAAATATTTTGCAATATTCATTTTTGGAGATATAGGAATCTAATTGCTCACCTGCCGATTCGCAGATGTAGATGGGATAGTTTTGGGTTACTATTTTGGTTTCCTTCATCAATTATACTTTTTTATCGCAAATTTGCTTATAAATACAAAACCTGCAAGTTTTTTCTTCATTTGTTTGTGTGAATGGAACCTCGGGATTGAAAATCTCAGTGATTAAGGCTGTGAAATCTTCATCAAGCTGTTCCAAGTCTACTTTTCCTGTTTTTAACATCAAGTAAGGTGTTTGGATTTTTCGGAAAGAGATGATCCCAGATATGGTCGATTGATATAACTGATTGTCATACATCCAATAATAGATATAAAGCTGTAGTGCTTTGTCGTATTCAGGATTTGTAAAAATTTTATTCAAGTCATCCTCCCTTTTATAATCGGGGATTTTGACATTCTTTTCCTCTACCTTTCCTGTTTTATAATCCAGGATTCTCAACTGATTTTCATAAAAGTCTATTCGGTCTGCAATTCCTTTAATGAGAACTTTCTGTTTGCTGCCCTTCAACTCCAATTCTCGTTCCAACTGATCTTCTACTGCAATTATTTTTAATGCTGATTTTTGGCTTTTGGCTACTTTTATTTCATGCTTAATGAAGTGTTGAAGATAGTGTAAAGTATCTTTATAACTTAAATAATTAGCGCCCTCTTCCAATTGTCCTTTGAAATCGTTTTTAGCAAAATACTCTTTCAGCAGCTCAGGCAAATCCTTTTGTAAATTTTCTAGTTTCTCAAATGGAAAGTCAATTCCGATAAATGGCTTGTAAAA
This sequence comes from Lentimicrobium sp. S6, assembly GCF_013166635.1. Lineage (NCBI taxonomy): Bacteria > Pseudomonadati > Bacteroidota > Bacteroidia > Bacteroidales > Lentimicrobiaceae > Lentimicrobium > Lentimicrobium sp. S6. Next base: position 145,789 of record NZ_JABKBZ010000003.1, read on the forward strand.
ATCTTCTAATAAATGATGAATCACATTTCCTATCATTCGTTCATCAATAGTTTCAACAAATTCATCAGGTTCTTTGATTTTGGCTATTTTCTTGAAATAAAACTGCAATGGGCAACGAACATAGCTAATAATGTGAGTTGGAGATAACCCAAGCTTAGCAATGGTTTCCAGCTTATCTATGCAATTTTCATCTTTTTCTATGGTAATTTCCTCTATTTCTGAAAGCTTTAAATCTTCAAAACTTAATAATTTCTCATGCATAGAAACTTCTCTATTGTATCGAGGAAGTTCAAACTGTAATTGTTTGATGAATCTGCTTTTTTCACCACCACTCATTTTTCTTTTGGTGGTGGAATATATGATTTCAATATTTTTTGCTCTTTGAATCAGGCGATAGAAGTGATAGGCAAAAACGGCGGTTCGCTCTTGTACTCCTGGTAATTCGTATTCGTAACGAATATCAGCAGGAATAAAGGAATTGATATGAGTAGAAGCTGGTAAAATATCCTCATTAGTACTTAAAAGAATGATATTTTTAAAATCCATTAATCTGGTTTCTAATAATCCCATAAGCTGTAAGCCTTCATCAAACTTGCCTAAAAACGATTGTTTTATAGTTTTGATGAGTTGCTTATAAAAAGTATGATAAGTTTGGAAACTTTTAGGTTGCCCGTTCTTCTTTATCAAATGCGATAAACGAACAATAATGGATTTGATTTGCATTAAAGCATCAATTTCTTGTTCTGAAGTATTCCCAATCTCCAAACTTTTTGTTTCTAGAATAAAATCAATTAGTAAGGAAATAGAATCATTTAAATGCTGAGCATTATTTTCATGGTTATTGAATATGTTAGAGAGTTTGTATACGCCTGCTTCTTGTAAAATAGCCGATACCATCTCTGTTCCAACGAAGTGTAAGGGTATGGTGTGAGAAAGTTTTGAGGAGTCTTTATGATCCTGTTTCAGGAGTTCATTATTCAGAACTTCTATTAAATTAGTTTTGTGAATGCGAAATTGTGGTGAATCGAGAGCATTGAGTTTATGAGCATGCAAGTGTAATCGGATAAATGATTCTATCAGCCTATAGGCGTGGCTGTGTGTAATGGGAAAACCCATGGTAATATTGAGTTTCTCTAATAGCTCTTTGGAGAGGCTATTTAATAAAGGTAATAATAAGTTTTCATCAGCCGGAATAACTACTGTTTGAGATAATTCCTGTGCGTTTTTAGCCTCCAAAATCTGATTGGTCAGTCGTGCTTGTCCCAATACTCCAGGGCTACCAATAATGTTGATATGTTTGTCGTTTTGCATGAAAAAACTAGAAGCTTGTTCTTCCACTTCTGCACTCCATGTTCTATGCTTTCGCATATAAAAACCGGCTTCCATTAATCCATCATCCAAATAATAATGATCCACATCCCAAAGCACTTGAGTAATAGGCATTCTCACTAGTTTTTTAATAATGATTTCTTCACTTGTGGTTAATGCATTAAATCCGGCAACCGTAATGTTAGCCCATTCCAGGTGAAGCAATAAATCATCGCAATTCTCTGCAAAATGACGGTAGGCCATTCCTTGATAGCAAGCTTGCTCTTTATAGAGCCGTGCTCTAAAATCTTCATAAACAAAAGCCATTTGATTATAAAAGCTCAAATATTCTTTTTGAGAAGCACTCAAAGGGCTACCATCCGGATTCCATTGTTGTATGGCTTTGGCTTCACTAAGGTAGGAGAATATGGATTTCCCATTGGCCATATTCATGTCAATCTCATTAAAATCGTGGATTAAAGTAGACGAATAATTTAAGAATACCTCGAACTCAATTTCTGTGGAAGGATCTTGTTGTTGCATCGTCTCAAAAAGGTGAAAGGTGAGGTCCACTTCATCCAGCTTAATCAGCTGTAGGTGATGGAAGATAAACTCATCAATGGAAAATATTTGGGGTAGAAATCCTCCTTTAGGATTTCTTTCCATAATCCCTTTTTTTATAAACCTGCTGGCTCTTCTATTGGGAGTTATGATACATCTTTTTAGTGCAGAAATATCATTTTTACTCACAAAAGCGTCCGCTATCTCATCTATAAACTTTCTCATGAGCTCAGCCATTTATTAGCTTTGTCAATGGCTTCAGGCTTTCCTAAATCCATCCAAAAGCTTTCGTCAATTTCTAGGGCACTTATTTCTTCACTTTGACTCATCTGAATATATACTGGAATGATTGGGAAAGCATTATCTACATTGAAATAGGGGAGGGTGCTTTTATTAATCACATGAACTCCATTAAAGGCAAATGGTTTATAGTTTTCGACTTTTATGTTTTCGGGCTTGGTTTTTCTAGTTTTTATATTCGTCCAACCTTTTAACTTGTTGTGCTCATCAAACAATAGATACCTTGATGTCCTTCTGTTCTGCACTAATAGTGTGACTTTGGAATTGGAGTTTTGATGATGATTAATCAGTTTGTTTAAATCAAAGTCAGTTAGGATATCCACGTTATGAACCAATAAGTCTTCTTCATTTTCAAGCAAATTTAATGCCTTTTTTAGGCCTCCTCCGGTATCTAATAATTCCTCTCTTTCATTGGAAATGATGATATTACACCCGAAGTTTTTATTCTCTTTTAAATAAGAAATAATCTGTTCCCCATAATGATGAATATTGATAATGATATCTGTCATGCCAAAAGATTTAAGCTTCAATATCAAATGACCAAGCATAGGTCTTCCTTGCAAGGGAACCAAAGCTTTGGGAGTGGATTTAGTATAGGGATAAAGTCTGGTGCCAAGACCAGCAGCGAAAATAAATGCTTTCAAATTTGTTTTTTTTCAAAGTTAGAAAAATTATCAAAATTGCTTCAAAAAAAACCTCAAAAAAAAACTGCCCTTTATAAAAGAGCAGTTTCTATCTTGGAATTGCAAAATGCTATTGCAATTTGATTTTCTTTTCCAATTCTGCTACATAAACTCTAAACTTCTTATCGGTTTCCGATAGGTTGTTGATAGTTTTTACAGCGTGAAGAACAGTAGCATGATCTTTATTTCCACATTGTTTGCCAATATGAGCCAAAGATGATTTAGTATGTCTTTTACTAAAGAACATGGCCAACTGTCGGGCTTGTACCACTTCGCGCTTACGAGTTTTACTATTGATAACATCCAATGGTAATTGGAAATATTCGCAAACCACTTTTTGTATGTATTCTATACTGATTTCTCTATTGGTAGATTTTACGTATTTGTCGATAATCTGCTTAGCTAAATCAATAGTAATTTCTTTTCTGTTTAACGAAGATTGAGCTAGGATAGAAATTAAAGCGCCTTCCAGTTCTCTCACATTATTGGTGATGCTATAAGCTAAATACTCAATCACATCTCTTGGCATTTCGATACCTTCATTATAAAGTTTCTTACCAATGATGGCAATTCTAGTTTCTAAATCAGGAGTTTGTAAATCGGCTGCTAACCCCCATTTAAATCTAGAGAGAAGTCTGTTATTGAAACCACTCAATTCTACTGGAGGAATATCAGAAGTAATAATGATTTGCTTGTCTTTTTGATGTAAATAGTTGAATACTTGGAAGAATACATCTAAAGTCTTTTCTTTTCCAGCTAGGTGGTGAACATCATCAACAATTAAAACATCTACCATTTGATAAAAATGGATAAAATCATTTTGATTATTATTCCTAATGGATTCGATAAACTGCTGCATGAACTGATTACTATGCACATATAATACAGTTTTTTCTGGGAAATTATTTTTCACCTGAATTCCAATGGCCTGAGAAAGGTGTGTTTTTCCTAGTCCAGTTGGGCTGTATAAAAATAAAGGATTAAAAGATGTTTTACCAGGGTTTTCAGCAACTGCATAACCAGCAGAACGAGCCAATCTGTTACAGTCACCTTCTACATAGTTTTCAAAAGAATTGCTTTCTACCAAATTTGAATTCACTTTCACCTTTTTAATTCCAGGAATGATAAAAGGATTAGGAATGTCTTTATTATTATCTTTTTGCATATCATAAGGTGGAGTTACCGATGGGTTTCTGGTAGCTCTTGCATTCGAAGTAGGGAGTTTAATAGTGTAAGGAGCCTCATTCTTATCACTAGTAGTATTGTCCATTACAATACTATATTCTAGGCTACCATTGGGTCCGAGTTCCTTTTTAACCACCATCTTAAGTAATTTAATATAGTGCTCCTCTAACCATTCATAAAAGAATTGGCTAGGTACTTCAATAGTCAATACGTCGTTTTGGAGTTGAATAGGTTTGATGGGCTCAAACCAAGTTTTATAGGCTTGGATACTTACGTTATCCCTAACGAATTCCAAACATCTATCCCATATTGTATTCTGATTTCTCTCCATTAAATGGTAAATTATATCCTATTCCACAACAAATAGGAAAGTGTAATTAATTAGTTTCTTAAATATCTTAGAAATGTTTTGTATGCACAACAAAAAGGAATATTTTTACAAAATCTACTCCCTAACAACACAATTTTTCATTTCTTTTTGGCTGACACAAATATCAACTCAAACAAGTCGAAAAATATTTTTATTTTTTGTTGACTTTGTTGATTTAAATAACTAAAATAAGGCGCTTAGCCTATTTGTTGATATTATATGATATTGTATGATATTGGGGTTGTAGCTTCTTAATAGATTGGTAATTAGATGTTATGGAGTCTGTTGCGGTGGAGGTTTCTTTTTTTAAAAATTAGAACATTCCTGAGTATCTTATCTAAAAATCCTTTGTTAACAAAGTGTTGACGAAAATGTTGATAAAATCGGCTAGAAATACTTGGATTATATTATTACAGGATGAAAATCGTTTTTCATCCGTTGGCCATAAAATCCAAAAAAAATCGCCGTTAAAAAATGATTTTAACGACGACTTTTGAACACTTTTTTGAACACTGTGTTAATGATTACTTAACTTAGACCATATTATTTCCCTTTGAAAAATAGTTCATGAATCATTTGTTTTGTATAACTATTTGTCCATCATAAACATGGGGTCCCATGGTGGGAGTAGCTCGGCTTCTGTCTCTAGTATCTTCAGTACTTTCGGGTCGATGTATTTTTTGTGAATAACTAATCTAAACATAAACTCATCGAACCATTCATCGGTCATAATAAGGTGTCCATCATGACCTTTTTTACCCCAGCTGTTCTCTAATAACCACTTGTCTGAGCTGCCATCTTCTAGAATATTTACGCCCATCAAAGCCATTCCATGTGAGCTTCCACTTTCAAAAGTTTGAATTCTCTGTTTTTTATCCATATTGAAATCTACACCAAAAAGATTAGCATAATCGTAAGTATTTATATCAAGATATCCTTTTTCAGCTTCTAATTGTTTTCCAACATCACAACTAAAATACATTCCTTCATTATCTTTAATAGATGCAATGGCAAACTTTTTAATCTGGTCGGCTTCTAAATTGATATATTTCCAGTTTCCACCTTCTTGCATATGTCTATCATACCTGATTTCATAAAGTTGATTCATTTCTTTGCCTGGGTCATTCATCAACATCACATAATCATCGAAATTGATATCAATGACTTCTTCAAAGAATTCCATTGGAGTGAAAGTTTTAGCTTCGCTAATTTTCCCATCTTTTCCTTTGTACTGCCACTGGAAGTCAAGAGGAGGTTCACCGAGGCTAAATGCAAGAATTTGATAAATCTCTGCTAATTTCTCGTTCTTCATCTCCATTAGCATTTCACGAGACATTTTAGTTTTTCCCAGCTCTCTTAGTTTTAAACCATCCTCTCTTAGCTTTCTTCTAATAAGTTTGCTCATCATGGCTGTGTTTTCACTCTGATAAGTCTCAGGCATTGCACTTGTTGGCACTAAGCCATATTTACTTACTAAATCCACAACTCCTGTCCATTGTCCACCATCACCAATAGGATTTTTTAGTAGCCATTCCACTTCTCTATCTGTAAGAGGAAGAAATGCTGTTTCAATCATTCCATTATAAAACAGGTTGGCTTTTTCTAATTGATCGTAGAAAAACAAATAAGTATGAGAAAAAGTGAAAGATTCCAATTCATATTTAGTAATCACTTTTGCTCTAAGAACATTTAATCCTGTGAACATCCAACACCTTCCGCTGCTTTTCTGATTGGTGATGCCTTTTGTTTCCACTTTATTATTGATAAAGAAATTTACTTTGCCTTTATTCTCTTGGTCAAGGGCTAATTTTTTAATGCTATTATTGCTAATGGCGTTGGTTAAGGCTGTTTTTGCAGGATTATTATTCAGTTCTAAAGCCATTTTCTTTAGGTCCTCATGATTCAATTCCTGTCCGAAACTTAAACTATAAGCCAAAAGACCTATAATAATGAAGCTAATTTTTTTCATGCCGTTGGTGTTTTTTTTATTTCATGCAAAAATAATAATTGATTGCAAAGGTTAAGAATTTATTGATTTTTAGATTGGTATTATTAAACGGTGTTTTTTTTTACTTTTGCAAACTTGAATTGGGTGTCAATTAGTCATATTTTAAAATAGAGTATGATAATTGATTAACAATATCATATTTACAGCAAAAAAAAGAGTAATATGCTAGGTATTTTTAAGAAAATTCTCGGAAGTAAATCCGATCGTGATATAAAAGACATAAAACCTTATTCTGATAAGGCTATTAAGGCTTATGAGCAAATTTCAAAACTAAGTGCTGATGAGCTTCGTGCTAAAACATTAGGATTCAAAAAACAAATAGCTGATGCTACAAAGGCTGATGAGGATCAGATGGCTGCTATCTTACAGCAGATAAATGACCAAGTTGATATAGATATCCATGAAAAGGAAAAGCTTTATGAACAAATGGATAAGCTGAAGGACAGTATTTATGAAACTACTCAAACTGTGCTTGATAATATTCTTCCTGAGGTTTTTGCTGTAGTAAAAGCTACAGCCAAATTGTTCATGGATAATGAAAAACTGGAAGTTACTGCCAGTGAGCATGATAGGGACCTTGCTGCTCGGATGGAGAATGTGAATATTAAAGGCGATAAAGCCTTTTATAATAATGAATGGATTGCCGGTGGTAGCATGATCAAATGGGAAATGGTTCATTATGATGTTCAGCTTATTGGTGGTACCGTTTTACATCAAGGCAAGGTTGCTGAGATGGCAACTGGGGAGGGTAAGACTTTAGTAGCAACATTGCCTGTGTTCCTTAATGCGCTTTCAGGTAAAGGAGTTCATGTTGTTACAGTGAACGATTACTTAGCAAAACGAGATGCAGAGTGGATGGGGATGTTATACGAGTTTCATGGTTTAACAATTGATTGTATTGATAAACACCAGCCTAATTCTGAAGAAAGAAGACAAGCTTATAATGCAGATATTACTTATGGAACTAATAATGAATTTGGTTTTGATTATCTGAGAGATAATATGACTTCAAATCCAGATGAATTAGTACAGCGAGAACCAAACTATGCGATTGTGGATGAGGTCGATTCAGTATTGATTGATGATGCTCGTACACCATTGATTATTTCTGGTCCAACTCCAAGAGGTGACCATCAGGAGTATGATAACCTGAAGCCTAATGTGGAGCGCTTGTATCAGGCCCAAAGGAAATTAGTAACCAGCTTATTAGCAGAAGCCAAAAAGATATTAGGCTCTAATCCTAACTCAGAACAAGAGAAAAAAGGTGGAGAGTTATTGTTTCGTGCTTTTAGAGGATTGCCAAAGAATAAAGCAATTATCAAATATTTAAGTGAAGAAGGTAAGAGAACACTCATGCAAAAGACTGAGAATTTCTATCTTGCTGAACAAGCTAAGCATATGCATATCATCGATGATGAATTGTATTTTGTGATTGAAGAAAAAACCAACTCTATTGAGCTAACAGATAAGGGTATTGATATCCTTACCGATTCTTATGAGGAGGCTGAGTTTTATATCCTACCAGATATTGCCGCGGAGTTAGCTATGCTTGATAAAGATGCTGGTGATGAAAAAGAAAAAATAGAGAAAAAATCGGAGATATTAAGAAATTTCTCTATTAAATCTGAAAGAGTACATACCGTTAATCAATTACTAAAAGCATATGCACTTTTCGAAAAGGATGTGGAATATGTGTTAATGGACAATAAGATTAAAATTGTTGACGAGCAAACGGGTCGTATTATGGAAGGACGTCGTTATTCTGATGGACTCCACCAAGCTATTGAGGCAAAGGAAAATGTAAAAGTAGAAGCAGCCACTCAAACCTATGCTACTATTACCCTTCAGAATTACTTTAGAATGTATCGCAAGTTAGCAGGTATGACTGGTACTGCGGAAACAGAAGCGGGAGAATTATGGGATATCTATAAATTGGATGTGGTTGTAATACCTACTAATAGACCAATCGTTAGAGATGATAGAGAAGATTTAGTATTTAAAACTACTCGTGAGAAATTTAATGCAGTTGCCAATGAAATTGAGGAGTTAGTAAAAGCTGGACGTCCTGTTTTGGTGGGTACCACTTCTGTTGAAACTTCAGAGTTGTTGAGTAGAATGTTGACTCGTCAAAAAATTAAACATAATGTCTTGAATGCGAAATTGCATCAACGAGAGGCTGATATTGTAGCTGAAGCTGGACAAGAAGGTACGGTAACTATAGCTACCAATATGGCTGGTCGTGGTACCGATATTAAATTGAGTAAGAAGGTAATTGCAGCTGGTGGTTTAGCCATTTTAGGTACAGAACGTCACGATTCTCGTCGTGTCGACAGACAGTTAAGAGGTCGTGCTGGTCGTCAGGGAGATTCCGGTAGCTCTCAATTCTATGTTTCTCTCGAGGATAACTTGATGAGGATGTTTGGTTCTGATAGGATTTCTAAAATAATGGATCGCCTTGGCCTTCAAGAGGGAGAGGTGATTCAGCATGGTATGATTACCAAAAGTATTGAGAGAGCGCAAAAGAAAGTGGAAGAGAATAACTTTGGTATTCGTAAAAGATTATTGGAATACGATGATGTAATGAACTCTCAAAGAGAAGTGATTTATAAGAAACGTCATCATGCTTTATTTGGCGAGCGTTTAGCAGTAGATGTGAGCAATATGATGTTTGACTATGTAGAGCAAATGGTAAGTGAGTACATAGAGAATAAAGATTTCGATGCATTTAATATGGAGTTGCTTTCATCATTAACAATGGAAAGCCCTGTGGGAAGAGAAGAGTTTATGAATGTTAATGCTTCAGAGCTCACAGAGAAGATTTATAATAAAGCTTATTCAAATTATAAGGAAAAGAATATTAGGATTTCAGAAAATGTATATCCAGTGATAAAGGATGTTTATGAAAAGCAGAATCATTACGAAAATATCGCTATTCCAATTACTGACGGAATTAAGACCATAAATGTAGTGGCCAATTTGGAGAAATCATTTAATGATGGCGGAAAAGAAATTCCTTTATCAGTGGAAAAAGGGATTACATTAAGTATTATCGATAACAGCTGGAAAGAGCATTTAAGAGAAATGGATGACTTAAAACAGTCTGTCCAGAATGCTACCTATGAGCAAAAAGATCCTTTATTGATTTATAAATTTGAATCTTTCAATTTATTTAAGGATATGATTCAAAGAAATAATAAAGAAATTACCACTTTTCTAGTTAAGGGAGACTTACCAAAAGCTGAAGCTAAATTAGAGGAGGCTAAGTTACCAAGTAGTCAAAAGAATTTAACCGAAGGTAGAGATGACTTGCTTTCTCAGTCACATAGTGATACACAAACCAAGCAAAAATCGCAACCAATTATTGCTGAAAAACAAATTGGTAGAAACGAACCTTGTCCCTGTGGGAGTGGGAAGAAGTACAAGCAATGTCATGGTAGATAATTGGATATAGATTATTTAAAAATATAAAATCTGCTTTATTAATATATGAAGCAGATTTTTTTTATTTTTATACTTTGAAAATCAATTCATATCATTGAAAAATTTATGCATAATAAGTTTGTCAAAAAAAATCTATATTTTATTCTAATTCTATTGATTGGGGTTTCTCAAGTCTATGGTCAGAATTCTGATGTGGAAAACCCTCGAATTGGTTTGGTTTTGAGTGGTGGCGGAGCTAGGGGCTTTGCACATATTGGGGTGATAAAAGTATTAGAAGAGGAGGGGATCGACGTAGAACTCATTGGTGGAACGAGTATGGGGGCTGTTGTTGGAGGTTTATACTCTATGGGTTATTCCATATCTGAAATTGAGAAGATGGCCTTAACTCAAGATTGGGATTTGGTTTTGAATGATAAGGTAAGTCGTAGAGATTTAGGTATATATGAGAAGCTGGACAGTGAACGGTATGTTTTTTCTCTAGGTTTAAAGGGACGTAAGCTGAGTATTCCTCCAGGTCTGGTTTATGGACAGAATGTCATGTTAATGCTCACCACTTTGTCAAACCCCGTATATCATGTCGAAAGTTTTTCAGATTTAGATAAGCCATTTTTTTGTATGGCTACAGATTTATTGAGTGGGCAAGCCATCAAGCTCGATACCGGAAATATCGCATTAGCTATTCGTGCTTCTATGTCGGTTCCATCAGCTTTCGCTCCAGTTAAATGGGGTCCTTATTATTTGGTTGATGGAGGAATTATAGATAATTTCCCTGCTAAGGAGGTGAAAAAACTTGGTGCAGACTATTTAATAGGTGTAGATATACAGACTCCTTTATACCCACAAGAAGACATTACTAATTTAGTTCAAGTATTATCTCAATCTATTTTTCTGAGCGGAGAAGATAATTATGAGAAGAACCTTGAGCTTATTGACCTCTTCATCAAACCTGAAATTGATCCCTTCACAGCAATGGATTTTAATAGGGCCGATTCTTTAATAGCAAGAGGTGAAAGAAAAGCCCGACAAATGGTTCCCCAAATAAGGGCTTTCCTTGATTCTATTTCATTTAAAAGAGAAAAAGTTAGAGGGGATCAAGATGCTTTCCCATCTATGGATGTGTTATATGTTGATCATGTGAAGTTTATTGGAAATAAGAGGGTGTCCGATTCTTATTTGAAAAGTAAATTAGATGTATTTTCAGGTGATTTGATTTCTGTATTTGAGCTCAATGATAGAATTAATGAATTGTATGGGACCAAATTGTTTCATACAGTAGACTATCAGTTAAGTAGAACTGGGAATGGAGAAACAATAATCAAAATTACAGTGGAGGAGGCCAGCTTATTTGATTTAAATGTAGGAGCACATTATAATGAATTTACTAAAGCAGCTTTGTTACTCAATTTGACAGCGCGAAATTTCGGCGCGCAAAATGGACGTTTATCTGTTGATCTAGTATTAGGTACAGTGGCAAGGTTTGCTGCTGAATATGTTGTTGATAATGGATTTAAACCCGGTTATGGAGTCGATTTAATTGCTTTTTCTCAACCGGGGTTTCGGTATAAGAATGGCAAGTCAAATGTTAGTTTTAATAATGGTGTTTTTCAGACTAATGGTTTTGGACTTTTGACCTATAAGAACTTACTGCGATTTAAATTAGGTTATAACCTGAGGCAAAATACTGTGAGTCAGGACGTCTCAGTTTATGATTTTGATAATGCTGATAATGTAAGTGTTGGATTATTTGCTGACATTTTAGTGGATACATATGATAAGTTATACTTTCCAAATACAGGCATGCGCTTTAGGGGTAAGATGGAATTTGGAGCTGGTGAAAATACTGATATTGATACAGATGATGCTGGCCTTGTAGTATATGATACTTATGATTATGACTATACATCTTTATTTGTAGAGTTTAATGGTATCATAACTCTTCGTAAAGCTTGGGTTATAATACCTGATGCTTATTTTTATAAGATTTTGGCTGAGAAAGTACCCATTTCAAAGCAGGCTAAGTTTGGTGGCTTTCAACCATCGTATTTTGTAAATTACACTGTTTTCCCTGGATATGATTTTATGGAACTTGGAGGGCATACTGCTTTTAACCCTAGATTAAGTTTGAGATATAATTTCTGGAAGAAACATTATTTAACGGCCAAAGGAAATTTATTATCGCTGAATTTTGATTTTGATAAGTCATTTGAAGATAATAAATTTTATAGTGGTTGGCAATTATCTTACAGTTACTATAGTCCTTTAGGGCCTGTAAGTTTTTCAGTGGCTAAAGCATATCCAAAAGGAAAACTGGTTCTAGATTTAAATTTAGGTTTTAGATTTTAATAATAACAATGAAAAAAGTGATGACATATCGTTCATGGAGCAATTTTTTGTTTAGTTCTCAAATCATTATATTGTGTTTTTTGAAAAGAACAATACTGCTTTTGATGCTAATATTGTTTTCATTAAATTTAATTGCAGAACCTGTAAAACTCGATACAACTCGTAAAACGAGGCCAAAAGTAGGTCTTGTGCTCAGTGGAGGGGGAGCTAAGGGGTTTGCACATATTGGTGCGTTAAAGGTGATTAGAGATGCTGGAATCGAAGTGGATTATGTAGCTGGAACGAGTATGGGTAGTATCGTAGGTGGATTATATGCCATTGGTTATAGCCCCGAATTTATTGAGAATTTAGTTAGAAGTCAGAATTGGACTGATCTTCTTTTAGATAAAATAAGTAGAAGGCAATTAAGTCTTGATGAGAAAAATTATAATGAACAGCAATTTATTAGTTTTCCTGTCACAAAAGAAAAGATAAGTCTTCCATTTGGAATAAAATATGGTCAGAATATATCATTATTGTTATCCACTCTAACAACTCCAGTATACCAACATCATAGTTTTAAAGATTTTCAAACTCCATTTTTGTGTATTGGAACAGCCATTGCAAATGGAGAGTCGGTGATAATTGAAGATGGGAGTTTGGCAGAAGCTATGAGAGCAAGTATGGCTATTCCAACAGTATTTACCCCTGTTGTGGTTAAAGGGAAGCTTGTGGTTGATGGAGGTTTGGTAAATAATTTTCCTGCAAAGGAATTAGCTGAGCGAGGATGCGATATTATTATTGGAGTGGATGTGCAGAGCCATATCGATTATAAAGTGGAGGATCTGAATACAATTACTTCAATACTTGATAGAAGTGCAGGGTTTTATCGAAAAGCATTGAACGATACAGCCATGAAATATGTAGATTACTATATTCAACCTGATATTACAGGATATGGAGTAGGCTCATTTGCTGATTATGATAGTATCATGCTGCGTGGAGAAAGGGCTGGTCTGAAGAATAAGTCACGGTTGGATAGTTTAGCATCATATCTTAAAAAGTTTCCCGATTATGAATTAAAGATAAGAGACCTTCAGCCCATCTCGCACTTTGTTTTAGATTCTGTTGTTGTAGTTGGAAACGAGATTGTTTCTACCCAAACCTTAAAAAAGCTTTTTAATGAGAAAAAGGGGGATGTGGTAGAAATTGAAGATTTGGAGGGGGCGATAGAGCAGGTTTATGGAAGTTTGTTTTTCAAAACGGCAAAGTACAGTTTGATTCCAGGCAAACAAGGTGCAATCCTAAAGATAGAAGTGGAGGAAGATGAGTTAGGGAGTATTGGTTTGGGTCTTCATTACGATTCTGATTATAAGGCAGGTATATTGGTCACCAGTCGGTTTAGGAATTTGCTTTTCAAAAATACACTTCTTGAAACTACTCTTGGCTTAAGTGAGAATCCTCATTTAGGTTTGAAATATTATCAGAATAGAAGTTTGTTACCTAGTTTCGGATTTGCTACCAAATGGTTTAGCTTTTCTTTTATCGATTATTTAAATGGTAAAGATAAAGTGGGTGAATATCAGATGTCAAATTTATTGGTGGAATTGTATTTACAGTCAATAAGTCGAAGAAATGTATCATTAGGTGGTGGGGTGCAAATGGAAGTTTCCAGTTTGCGAAATAATATTGGAATTGATTTTGGTGTGAATAATTCACAGTTTTCACAGTCTTTCTTCAATTTCTTTGCATTTTTAAAAGTAGACAGATGGGATCATAGCTTCTTTCCTACTAGAGGGGGTAAAGTTGATGTGAATGCAGTTTTTATTACGGAATTTTTACAAGGTGGAAATTTAAATTTTGGTGAGAAAGCTACCATATTGTCTGGAACCTATGATAAGGCCATTCCACTTAGTTCAAAATGGACTTTTCGTCCTAGAGTGAGCCTAGGTTTGACTTTTGGAACAGGAATCTATGTTAGTCATATGTTTATGTTAGGTGGTCAAGGGGCTCATTATTTACCAGGCATGACTTCTTTTAGTGGGTTAAATGTGTTTCAATTGTATGGGACTCAGATGCTAGCAGGTAGGTTACGCTTGCAGTATAATATTCATAAACGCCACTATTTAATGGCTACGGTGGACGTCGGAAATACTACTTTCATTAAATCAGATTTGTTTTATGTAGATAATAGCGCTATCGGATATGGTTTGACCTGGGGATATGACAGTGTGATTGGTCCAGTAGAATTATCAGTAATGGGTTCTAATTATAGAACTATTTCAGGATTCTTAAATATTGGATTCTGGTTTTAATGAGATGTTATTATATAAAGAAACCCCCATCTCTAACGATCAGGGGGCAAAACTAAATGAAAAGTAAATTGATTTTATAAAAAAGCAATCCTTAGATTGCCCTTAATATAAAGCTTCAATTATTTTTTTTCTGGTTTAGCAGCTTTTTCTTTTGTGGCTTTGCCATCAGAACAGCAGCTTTTCTTCTTTAATACATCGTTACTTTTACAGTCGCTTTTAGCTTTCTTGTCGCAACCTTCTTTCTTAGCATCTTTAGTTGTTGAAGTGGCTTTTTTCTTACCATCTTGAATCATCTCAACCATGTTGGCGTTTTGATCTGTACTATTTGTTGTACCTGCAATAGCAAGTGAACTTCCACCAATAAAAGCTGCAAGAGCTAAACTTAAAATTAATTTTTTCATGTTCTTTGAGTTTAATTATTTTTTTATGTCAACAAATGTATGTCTGACTTCCATTGACTCGTGTTAATCCCCTGTTAACTTCTGTTAAGGAGCTGTTAATTAAACAACAATAGGCCTTTCTTTTCGATTTTCCTAAGACATTGCCTAGAATATTTGTAATTTTGTTAAATTCTAAATATTAATCTTCAGTTCATTTATGTTTTTATGAAGAAAAGCACAGGAATTCTAATTATTATTTTGTCGGGTCTATCTATTTTTGGCGTTGTTATAACTCAGTTTATTTGGATTGATAATGCAATCAATTTAAAAAAGGAACAGTTTGTAGACCAAGTACAGGTTACATTAAAAACGGTTGTAAATAACCTGTATACCATTCAAAATACTTATGAGAATGTTAATATGTTTAACCCAAGCTGTAATCACATTCTTGATGATGCAAAACATCATGTAGAGTATCCAGTTTTGGATAGTATATTGGCTGCAGAATTAGCTAGTATTCGTATTAAAAAGAATTATTATTACGCTGTTTATAGAGAAGAACAAAATCATAGAAGCTTATCAGGAGGTCATATTGGTGACTATGGGGATGAATTATTATCAAGTTCATACTGCGTTTCGTTGTCGTGTTTATATAATCATCGAGAAACTTATTATTTGTCAATATATTTCCCTAATCAAGGTCATATCATATTTGAACAAATGATTACAGGAATTCTTATTTCTGCAATTTTCGTTTTAATTATTGGCTTTAGTTTTATCTATATTATCTATGTGTCTTTCCGGCAGAAAAGAATTTCACTTATTAAAAATGACTTTGTTAATAACATGACTCACGAGTTTAAAACTCCTATAGCTACGGTTTCGTTAACTTCAGAAATGCTTTTACGTGATGAAATACTTAGTGATCTTCCGAAAGCAAGAAGATACGCTAAGGTGATTTATGATGAAAATCAAAGACTTAAACATCAGGTGGAACAGGTGTTACAGATTGCGGTGATTGATAAAGGTGAATTGAAGATTAGAAAAAAAGATGTAGATACCCACAAGGTGCTCAATGACTTGATTAATAAAATGGAGATTTCCGTTTCAAGTAAAGGAGGAGTTATAAAAACTTATTTTGCTGCCAACTATCCCAAGATATGGGCTGATAAAATGCATTTTGTTAATGTAATTAGTAATTTGCTTGATAATGCAATAAAATATACCCCAAGTACACCTGTTATCATTATTCGAACTAGAAATAATAAAAAAGGTCTTATTATCAGCATAGAAGACAATGGGATTGGAATAAAATCGGAGGACCAAAAAGATATTTTTAAACAATTTCACCGTGTTCATACAGGGAATATTCATGACGTAAAAGGTTTTGGATTAGGACTTTATTATGTGAGTCTGATTACCGATGCTCATGGAGGAAATATTAAATTGACCAGTGAATGGGGAAAAGGCAGTATATTTGAAGTGTTTTTCCCTTTTAACATAGAAGTAAAATAGTAATTATGGAAGATAAAACAAGAATCCTTTTAGTGGAAGATGATGCCAACCTAAGTATGGTCCTTAAAGATTATTTGGAAATGTTGGGATACGAAACCGTATTGCGTAACGACGGTGAAGAAGGCCTCGAAGCGTTTAAAGAAAATGAATTTAGCCTGTGTATTTTAGATGTAATGATGCCAAAGAAAGATGGTTTCAGATTGGCAAAAGACATTAGGGCAATAAATGCTGATATTCCTCTTATTTTCCTCACCGCAAAGTCGCTGAAAGAAGATAGGATTGCTGGGTTTAAAGCGGGATGTGACGATTATATTACAAAGCCATTTAGTACCGAAGAATTAAGTCTTCGTATTGGTGCCATCCTCAAGAGAAGCGAAATTCAATACCGTCAGAAGAAGATTCCAGATATTTTTGAATTGGGTACTATTCAATTCGATCATAAGAATATGATTCTTATTCATGGAGGTAAGGATTATTCTTTAACAAGAAAAGAAGCGGCCCTTCTTAAATTATTGGCTGAAAATAAAAACCAATTGGTTGAAAGAGAATATGCGCTTGAAAAGATTTGGGGTTCTAGTGATTATTTCATTGGTAGAAGTATGGATGTGTTTATTGCCAAGCTTCGTAAGATGTTGAAAATTGATCCGAATATTTCCATTACCAATGTTCACGGAACAGGGTTTAAGTTAGAGGTAAGCGATAATTAATATGGAATATTCTATTGGAAGAAAGTTGGATTGCGATTTCGATACCGCAGTTCAGCGCTTAACTGACTCCCTACAAAATGAAGGTTTTGGTATATTAACGGAAATTGATCTTGATCAGGTTTTTAAAAATAAACTTGGAAAAGATTTTCGCAGATATAAGGTTATTGGAGCTTGTAATCCTCAATATGCCTACGATGCCATCACTAAAGAGGAGGATCTAGGATTAATACTTCCTTGCAAACTCGCTGTGCAATTTGTTTCAGAAACAGAAACTAGAATTGTAGCCATAGAGAGTAAAGTCTTGTTCGACTTCATTGGAAATCCTGCTTTAAATTGTGTTCGCGATGATATTAGAACAAAAATGGAATTGGCTATTAAATTTGCTTAAAATATTCTTGATTTCTAATCTAAGTGCTAACTTTGCGCTTTATGTTTTTGCTATAAATTTCTAATGAAACTAAAACTATATTTTCTTGTATTTCTTACTATTTATGCAATATCCTTGATGGCGCAAGTTAGCAAATCCCCAGAGGAGGTTAAACAGATAAATCTTCTCCATGCTGATGTAGGTCGTTTCGATAATGTGTCAGGACAAAGTGCCCAAAAACTAATTGGAAAAGTTAGAGCAGAACACGAGGGCTCCCTTTTCTTTTGCGATAGTGCATACCTCTACGATAATAATAGTATCGATGCTTTTGGTCAAGTTCATATTATTGTGAATGATACTCTTGACATGTATGGTGATCAGCTGTTTTATGATGGTAATATCAAAGTGGCTGAGTTTTATAATAATGTTCGATTAGTTGACAAGAAAGCCACATTATACACAGATGAGCTAATCTATGATAGGAATTCAGGTATAGGGAGGTATTTTGTTTGGGGAAGAATCGAAGATTCTACCAATGTTTTAACCAGTAAAAAAGGATATTATTATAATCAAATAGAAACTGTTTACTTCAAGGATAGTGTGGTGGTAATAAACCCTGATTTTGTGATGAAGTCAGACACCTTGAAATATGAAACCAATACAGAGCGTGTATATTTTATGGGTCCTAGTACTATTGTAGGGGATAGTTCCTATATGTATGCAGAGAGTGGGTTTTATGATACTCAAAATCAAGAAGCTCGCTTAAGTGAGAATGCTTTTGTTCAAAATAAGACCAATACCATTAGTGGCGATAGTATCTTTTATAGCAAAGAAAGAGGCCTTTCTAAGGTCTTTAGAAATGTGGTGATGACCGATACAGCCAATGACGTTTTGGTGACTGGAGAATTTGGAGTTTATAATAAAGCTAAGTTTTTTGCTTTTATGGTAGATAGCGCACAAGCTATTTTTGTTGATAATGGGGATTCCTCCTTTCTGCATGCCGATACCTTGATGATTCGTTTCGATAGCATTGAAAAGCCAGAGTTTTTATTTGCATACAATCACATGAAATTCTTTTCTAAAGATATGCAAGGTATGGCTGATAGTTTGGTTTATTTTTTTAATGATTCTACCTTGCAATTTCACTCTAACCCATTCCTCTGGTTTGAAGACAATCAAATTAGCTGCCAAAGAATAGATTTAATCTCGAAAAACGGCGAATTAGATTCTGCTTCTTTCCAATCCGATGTGTTTTTGGTGAGCCAGGATACTGTTGAACCACGATTTTATAATCAGGTGAGCGGGAAAAATATGCATGCTTGGTTTAGAGAGGGAGATATGAGAAAAATCCTGATGCTTGGAAAATCAGAAACACTCTATTTTATGTGGGAAGAAGATGGAACTCCAGTAGGTATGAACAAAATAGAATCGAAAGACATGTTGATTTTTCTAAAAGATCAGCAATTAGAAACCATTACCTATATCGATAAGCCAACAGCAACCTTAACTCCAACTCAATTCGTTAAAGCTTCACAAGAAAAATTGAGAGGATTCATTTGGAAAGACGATTATCGACCAAGAAAAAGGGCAGATATCTTCAGAAAAGAAGGTGAAATAGAAGAATAAGTTGAAAAAAAGTAAATCGAGAAGATAGAGTTTAGAATAAACTAAATTTCACATATCTTCCAGGATTTGCTTTAATATCTTCTAATAATAAATTCAAATCTCTTGCTGATTTTTCCATTTCAATATAAAGTGTGTCATTATTCATTAAGGCACCCATAGAGCCTTCTCCATTATTAATCTTATTCATAACCATAGAGAAATCAGCTAAGGATTTATTGGCATACCTTAATGTGGAAGCCATATCAGCCGCCGCCAAGCTATCACTAATCTCATGGAAATTGGTAAGAATAGCCGTTAAATGCTCATTATTATCCCTTAAATTACTTGTAATGGACTCAGCATTGTCTAAAATCCTCTTTATACTACTAGTTTCCTGACTTAATAAAGAATCTAAGTTTCCTGTAACTGATTCCACATTGACTAGGGATTTCTCTAGATGACCCAAGCTGCTTTTAATATTCTCAGAGGTTTCGCTGTTAAGTATGGTTTGTAAGTTTCCAATAATTTCATCTACCGAAGATAGAAGCTCTTCTGCTTTATGCTTTAATGGCCCAATAGTTTGTTCCATTTGTTCTTGTAAAGTGCTTTCTATACTGGTTTTCATGGTGTCGCCATCCATCAATAAATGAGGAGTGTCTCCAATGTGTAAACTAATGGCCTTAGTGCCCATTAGGTCAGTGCTTATAATTTTTGCTATGGTATTGGAGGGTAGTGGAAAGTCTTGGGTCAGCTGTAACTCTACCATGATTCGTCCGCTATTATCAGGCTCAAAATATAGGGTTTTTACATTTCCAGCTCTAAGACCATTAATAAAAACAGGGTCTGATTTAGATAGTCCGCTTACATCGTAGTACCTGGCATAGAAGGTTCTCTCTTTAATAAAAACATCTTTTCCCTTCAGGAAATTATAACCCCAGTATAATAATCCTGCAGCTACTATAAATATAATTCCAATTTTTGTCTCTCTATTGATCTTCATCTTAGAATTTTTTTCAAATATCTGAATAATTTGCCGAAGCTAAGTGTTAATTTGTCTTATTTCCTGAAAACAGAAGCCGAAAATCACTCTCTATTCTTAGCTCTAGCTTCTTTAATGCTGATTCTTACGCCATTTAAAAAAGCCACTAAAAAAGCATCATTAAAACCGGCTTTGCGCACTTTTGCCTGTAATACTAAGGCTTCCTCATAATTATCAGACTCCCCAGAAGTGTATCTATACATTCCTTTATGTGGATAAGATGAGATGGTGGGTAGGCTAGAATATTTTCCACCTTCTAATTTTTTTTGCGTAGAGAGGCTTAAGAATTGAACCTTATAAATAACCTTTTCTGAAGCAATAACTGGTTTCTCTTCTTCAATAGGCTTAGCCTCCGTTTTTGTTTTTTCCTCCTCAATTAGAGTTGGTACAATAACATTTTCCTCTGGCTTGATAGTTGTCATTTCATTTTTCTTTTCGTCATCAGAAGGAGAAGAGGTGATATCATGATTTTTGTGTTTCGCCTTATCTTTTTCTATGGCATCATGACTTTTTTTATAATCACTGACAGCCACAGCAATAGCATCACTTAATTTCTTCTGTCCATTTGTGCTATTTAAAAACTTTTCATCATTGGTATTACTTAAAAATCCAAGCTCCAAAAGCACACCAGGCATTGTAGTTTTATATAATACCCAAAATCCAGCTTGTTTTACTCCTCTGTCTTTTAGAGGGGTTTTGTTGGTAAATTGATATTGCATTTTTGTAGCTAAGTCTAGATTGTGAGAACTAAAACTATTTTGAAAAAAGTTAAAAATTATATGACTTTCTTCAGAGGTTGGATCAAAACCATCATAATTAGTTTCGTAATCATCCTCAAAAAGTATGGCCGCATTTTCAGCTTTTGCTACGTTTAAATTGGCTTCGCTTTTATGTAATCCCATCACGTAAGTTTCGCTGCCATGTGGTTGTGATGATTTGTTGGAATTACAATGGATAGAGATGAATAGATCAGCATTTGATTTATTTGCGATTTCTGCTCTTTCCTTTAAGGGAATAAAAACATCAGTTTTTCTGGTGTATATAATTTCAACTTCTGGATGTTTTTGTTTAATTAATTGGCCAGTTTTTAGTGCAATCGAAAGCACTACATCTTTTTCACGGCTGTATTTTCCGGAAGCTCCGGGGTCTTTTCCTCCATGACCGGCGTCAATTACGATTTTGTTTAAGGTGTTTTGAGCGGTTATTTTTTCGTGTGGAAGAAAAATGAATAATATCAATAAGAAAAAAAGGATGTTTTGGGTAAAATATCGGGTTTTAGTGTTAACCAAAGTTAAAAACACTAAGCTATTTGATTTTGTGTTTGTAGTCATACTTGTTTTATGGCAAATTTATTTAGTTTTGGCTTTAAAATTATTGAATAAGACTATTTGTCTAATAACATCATATACAAATTGTTAACGAATTTATCAACAGGAAATTGCTTTCGCTTTCTGTCAACAGTTCTATTGTTTAGCCTCATACTCAATGTAAGTGGGCAAAATAATAGCACGGTTGATGCAGGAAAAGACAGCCTGTTAAATCCCATATTGGTGGATTCTTCTTCAATTTTGATGCCAGATTCAATAAAAATTGTTGATTCGTTGCTCATAAAAATGGATACAATTGCTAATGATTCTGTAGCGATGGATTCAATTCCCCCCATGCAATCCTCCACTTTGGATGCGCAAGTAGATTATCAGGCCAAAGATTCCCTTCGTTTTGATTTAAGAACTCGAAAGGTCTTTTTGTATAAAGAAGATAACATCACTTATGGTAGTATTAATCTGCAAGGTGATTATATGGAAATAGATTTTACTAAAAATGAGATTTATTCACGAGGAATGGAAGACAGTACTGGAAAAGTGATGGGGGAGCCTATCTTTAAAGAATCTGATGATGAATTTGCTAGTGTGGAGATGAAATATAATTTCGATACTAAAAAAGGATTAATATCTGGAGTTTCCACAGAAGAAAGTGGTGGATTTTTACATGGTGAGAAAATTAAGAAAATGCCAGATAATACTGCTTATATACAGGGAGGTAGGTTTACCACTTGTGATCTCGACCATCCACATTATGCCTTCCGTTTTCGTAAATCGAAAGTAATACCTGGTGATAAAATTATCACAGGTCCAGCTTATTTTGAGATTGCTGATGTGCCGACTCCTCTGCTGGTTCCTTTTGGGTTATTTCCTAACCAAAGTGGAAAACAAAGCGGTATCATTATACCTTCTTATGGAGAATCTGCTTCACAGGGTTTTTATTTTAGGGATGGGGGATATTATTGGGCGGTAAGCGATTATATGGACCTAGAATTTTTAGGAAGTATTTATACAAGAGGTTCGTGGGCTCTTAATACCAAAGCTTCTTATAAGAAAAGATATAGGTATACAGGTAATCTAAATTTAAAATATGCCATAAATATTGTGGGAAGCGAAGGTTCTCCAGATTATAATAAAAGTAATGACTTTGCCATTCAATGGAGTCACTCCCAAGACCCTAAATCCAGACCGAAAAGTAAATTTTCAGCCAATGTGAATATGCGTTCAAGTTCTTATAATCAATATGAGCTTAGCAATACCTATGAAGATAAAGTATCTAGTACTTTTCAGTCAAGTGTAAACTATTCTACTCGTTTTGGCGAGAATTGGAACTTTAATGCCAACTTGTCGCATAGTCAGAATACTCAAACAAAAATAGTAACCATGACCTTGCCGCAAATCTCATTGAGCGGAACTCGTTTTTATCCTTTTAGAAAAAAAGACAAGGCAGGTGCATTAAAATGGTACGATAATATTTACTTGACTTATACCATGGATGCTAAGAATACAGTGTCTGTTGCCGATTCTATGATGTTTGCCCCAGGTTGGGAACAGTATTTTAATAATGGGATGCAGCACAAAATCCCTATCAGTAGTAGTGTTAAGATTTTGAAGTATTTAAACTGGACCAATTCTATTAATTTAACATCAAGGTGGTATTCACAGCATATTGATAGGTATTGGATCGACGCTACTAATATTGATAATGATACTCTAGGTTCAATGGGACAAGATACAATTAGTGGATTTATTACGGCCAATGATTTTAGCTTGAGTTCCAATGTATCTACAAAGTTATATGGGATGTATTCTTTTGGGAAGAATTCACCAGTAAAAGCCATTAGGCATGTGGTAACTCCAACTGTAGGTTTCTCTTATCGCCCTGATTTTAGTGAATCTCAATATGGTTATTATGATTCTTATATTAATGCCTACACAGAGGAGGTTGTGGAGTATTCTCTATTTGCTAACGGAATTTATGGCAGTCCAGGAAGTGGCAAAAGTGGGAATCTTAACTTTTCATTAGCCAATAATATTGAAATGAAAGTTAGAGATAGAAATGATACGGTGACTGGAGATCGCAAAATCGTTTTGATTGATAACCTAACTTTTACAACTTCCTATAATATGGCCGTAGATTCTTTAAATTGGCAACCATTGAGGATTAGTGGTAGGACTAAATTATTTAAGAATATCGATATCAGATATAATAGTCTTTGGGATCCATATATTCTTGACTCAGCAGGAACCAAGAATTTGAACCAAACAGAGTGGAGTGTGAATCGTAGGCTTTATAGAATGGAGAATATGAGTTGGTCCACGGGTTTAAACTTGACATTAAATAATAATACCCTAAAAGATGGGTTGTTTAAAAAAGAAGACAAACCAAAGTCAATAGATAAAAAGAAGGAAGAAACCAAGTCAGGAACTATACCTTGGTCTATAAATTTATCTTATAATTTAAGTTATAATATGAGGCATGATTATCTTAATTATGAATTAATCAGAGATAATGATGTCACCCAAACTTTGGGATTTACAGCGAATCTGCAACTCACTCCAAATTGGAAGATGAATTTTCGATCGGGTTATGATTTCAAAAACGAAAAATTGACTACTACCATGATTGATATTGTTAGAGACCTCCATTGCTGGGAAATGCGTTTCAACTGGACCCCATTCGGAACTTGGAAAAGTTGGAACTTCAGTATCAATATTAAATCTTCCATGTTTAAGGACCTAAAAGTGGAGAAGAAAAAGAGTCACCTCGATTATTAAGTTCTCATAAGTCCTAATTCTTGGTGAAATTATAAATTCAGTCTATCTTTGGGCTGATTTTTTAATGTTACACAATTAAATACACTTCAAATGAAAAAAGTTATATTTACCGAGAAGGCACCCAAAGCCATCGGTCCTTACAGTCAGGCCATTGAAAAAAATGGACAATTATTTGTTTCTGGTCAAGTTCCGGTTGATCCAACAACTTCAAAGGTTGTAGATGGAGGAATTACTGAACAAACTGAGCAAGTAATGAAGAATATCGAGTCCATATTGCAATCTGCGGGTTATTCCTTTGCCGATGTGGTAAAATCTACATGTTTGCTTTCTGATATGTCAAACTTTGCTGCAATGAATGAAGTTTATGGTAAATATTATGCGGAGAATCCCCCAGCTCGTGCTGCTTTTGCTGTAAAAGAATTACCATTAGGTGTTTTAGTAGAAATTGAAACTTTAGCTATTAAATAGTATCAAATATGAAAAGAATTAGTATCATTTTTCTTCTGTTTCTCACTGTTTTTACCTCGCAACTTTCTGCAAAAGAAGGCATGTGGATTCCTTTATTTCTTGGAGAATTGAACGAGGCACAGATGAAAGAAATGGGTATGAATATTACGGCAGAAGATATTTATAGTATAAATAATGCCAGCTTAAAAGATGCCATCGTGATTTTTGGTAGAGGATGCACAGGTGAATTGATCAGTGATCAAGGATTACTTTTAACCAATCACCATTGTGGTTATGGACAAATCCAATCTCATAGTAGTATTGAGCATGATTATTTAACCGATGGTTTTTGGGCCATGGATAAAGGTGAGGAGTTAGTTAACCCTGGCCTGACTGCTACTTTTCTTGTGGAAATGAGAGAAGTAACTGAGGAGGTTTTAAAAGGAATAGATGAGCAGTTGGACGAGAAAAAACGAGATGAATTAGTAAAGGACAATATCAAGAAGCTAAAAGAAGCCAATGCTATGGATAATGGCATTGATATTGTCATTAAACCATTCTTCTCTGGAAACAGATATTTCATGTTCTTCTACGAAGTTTATAAGGACATTCGATTGGTTGGTGCACCTCCAAGCAATATTGGCAAGTTCGGTGGTGATACAGATAACTGGATGTGGCCGCGTCATACTGGTGACTTTAGCCTTTTCAGAATTTATGCTGATGAGAACAATCGTCCAGCTAAATATGCTAAAGATAATGTTCCATACAATCCAAAGAAACATTTAAAGATTTCCCTGCAAGGTGTTGAAAAAGGAGACTTCACTTTCGTTTATGGATATCCCGGAACTACTAGAGAATATTTGGTTTCAGATGCAGTGAAATTAATTACCGAAGAAGAAAATCCGATCAAGATAAAAATGCGTACCATTCGCTTAGATATCATGAAAGCGGCACAAAACTTAGATCCAAAAGTTAGAATTCAATATGCAGGTAAAGTGGCCTCGTTGGCTAATGGCTGGAAAAAATGGCAAGGTGAAAATAAAGGTATTAAAAGAATGAATGCCATTGAAAACAAGTTTATTAAAGAAAATGAGATGATAAAGTGGATGGATGAAAATCCTGAAATGAAAGCCAAGTATTCTGATGTTATACCTGAATATAGGAAACTATATGCAGAACTTAGCCCATGGACGAAGCAATATCAGTATTATCGTGAAGCGGGGATGGGTATAGAATTAGTTTCGTTTGCTTCTAGATTTCAAAATATCATAGAGGAATTGGAAAAAGAGGAGCTTGATGAAACTAAAATCGAGGAGATGGCAGTAAAGTTGGACAAGAGTATTGCAAGTTTCTTCAAAAACTATTATCAGCCTATTGATGAAGCTATTGCTGTGCGTTTGTTGGATGAGTATTATGTAGGAGTAGATACTGAAGACCTTCCAGATTATTTTACTTTTATTGAGAAGAAATATAAAAATGATTTTAAAAAGTATGTTTCTTACTTATTTGAAAAGTCTATCTTTACCCAACAAGATGATTTAACCAGTCTTTTGGCTAAGCATGATAAGAAGTTTCTGAAAACCATAAAAAAAGATCCTGCCTTTCAATTTTCTCAAAGTTTAACAAATAAAAGTGAAGAGATTAAGGAGGCTTCAGAAGATTTAACAAGTGGTTTACAAGGCTTGGATAGAGCGTATATGCAAATGCAGATGGATTATCAACCCACAGAGGTTTTCTATCCTGATGCAAATTTCACTATGCGTATTGCTTATGGTCAGGTGGATGGGTACTTTCCTAGAGATGGAGTCTATTATGAGCACTTTACCACCTTAGATGGAATCATGCAAAAAGAAAATCCAGATATTTACGACTATGTGGTGGAAGATCAATTGAAAAAGCTTTATCAAGAGAAGGATTTTGGAGCTTATGCCAATAAAGAAGGTCAGATGAATGTGTGTTTTGCAGCTTCTAATCATACTACTGGAGGTAACTCAGGCAGTCCAGTGTTTAATGCCGATGGCCATTTAATCGGAATAAATTTTGATAGAAACTGGGAAGGAACCATGAGCGATATCGTTTATGATCCTGACCAATGTAGAAATATTACATTAGATATTAGATATTGTCTATTTATCATAGATAAGTTTGCTGGTGCTGGCCATTTGGTTGAAGAAATGTCTTTGATTAAATAAAGCTGATGATGCCATAAAAACAAAGGGCTACGAAATTTCGTAGCCCTTTGTTTTTATATTCGAATAGTATTATTAATCGTCATTAAGAGATTTAAAACCATCTCCCATGATTTCATTTGCATCAGAAACCATAATGAAAGCTTTGTTATCAATACTTCCGATGAAATGTTTTAATAGCACCAATTCTCTTCTAGTAACCACAGTCATGATGATTTTTTTCTCAGCACCTTGATACATGCCTGTGCCATTTAAATAAGTTCCTCCACGTCTCATATCATTAATAATCTTATCTCTTATTAATTCATGCTTTTCAGAAATAATCATCACCGATTTTTCGTAGCCAACTCCTTCTACCATGGCATCAATAATTTTACCAGTTAGGAAGATAACCAGCCAACTTAAAAGAGGGATCATCCAGTCTCCAAAGGCAACTAATCCTCCCAATACAATAACTGAATCAATAATAATTAATGCTTGACCAACGGGTAGTTTGGTATACTTAGAGACTATCATTGCAATAATATCTGTACCGCCACTTGTAGCTTTGGCTTTAAATACCATCCCTAGGCCAACTCCAATCAAGGCACCACCATAAATTGAAGAAAGGAGAGGAGCGTTGTCCACTAAAGCCTCATAACCCCAAAGATTCTCCAGTAGGGTGATCCAAAGTGAAGTACTTACAAACCCAACTACAGTTTTAATGCCGAAGCGTGGTCCTAGTATTTTAATACCAATTAAGGTGAGTGGAATGTCTAATGCTAATCCGACCATCCCTATGGGTAATCCAAGCATGTGGTGTAGAATGATGGCTACCCCATAAACGCCTCCAGGAGCCATTTTATAAGGGCTTATAAAGAATACAAAGCCAGCAGACATAATAAATGTTCCTAGTAAAATTAGGCTGTAGACTTTGAACCAGTCTAGACTAAAAAGCTTTTCTTTTGTTACAAATGACATAGTTGTGATACTTAAAAAACGGTGGCAAAAGTAATATATTATCAATACCTAAAGCCACTTATACTAAAATTAATTTCATTGCGTTATAGGTTCAGTATTCTACGGCTAAGTATGTAACTGTAGTCACTAAAAATCAAATCATTAATGCAATCAAAAAAGACCACGATAAAATGATGGATATGGACAGTTTAGGATTTATTTAGTCGATTTGTTTTAAGTGAAACGATTCAGATTTAATAAGATATTTTTTTTCTTGAAACTTTATAATTGAAACTGAGTATAATAGCATGAATCAGACTGTTGAAATCATTATTGAAATGTCTTATTTGTTTGTTTTAATTTTTAGAAAAAACTTTATACTTTTACGGCCTTGTTTTGCAAGTTTGTAGGGATGAGAAATGAAAACTGAGAAAAGCTTTAAATAAACGATATTACACAAGTATTTAAAGGCCATAATCAGAAAACCAAAACAAATGAATATGTTTAAAAAAGCCTTAGCTTTTTTTATTATAATATTAGTAATAGTTAATGATTCGGTGGCCCAGCAGGAGCAAACATTCACTCAGTATATGTTTGTCCCTTCGGTTTATAATCCAGGTTTTACGGGCAGTAGAAATGCCATTTGCGCCACTGGAATTATGAAACAACAGTGGGTAGGCCTCGAAGGAGCCCCAACTGTGTATGCCGTTAGCTTGGAGTCCCCGGTGAAAATGCTAAAAGGAGGTTTGGGTGGTGTTATTTCATCAGATCAGATTGGAGGATTTAGTACCACAAAAGTTAAACTAAACTATGCGTACCATCGTAAAGTTGGTAATGCTTTGTTGGGAATAGGAGTTGGGATAGGTTTGGCTAATAAGAAAGTCGATTTTTCTTACTTCAATGTGCAAGGAGAAGATCCTTTACTAACCTCTACCGAAGAAGAATCGGGAATGATCTTTGACATAGATGCTGGATTGTATTATCAAAAATCCGATAAATGGTATTTAGGCTTATCTTCTACACAGATAAATCAAGGAACCATGGAGGTGGCAGGAGGTAAAACACAACTAAAAAGAAGGTATTATTTTACTGGCGGTTATAATTTGAAGTTTGTAAGAATGCCGAAAATTGAAGTAAGACCTTCTGTGTTTTTAGCATACACTCAAAATTCACCAATCCTATTAAATGTCGGTGTGATCGGCGAGTACAATAAATCCTTTTGGGGAGGCGTTGTTTATAAGCATCAAGAAGGAGTTGCTCTAATGGCAGGAGTGAATTATAAGAATATTAAAGTTGGATATGCATACGATATAAATATGAATGCTCTAAAAAACGGAGGGTCGCATGAAATCAGGCTTGGATATTGTTTTAAATTAGAGATTGAGAAACCTAATAGAAGTTATAAAAATACTAGATTTTTATAGCATAATTGAATATTTTATTATAGATTTGCTATGTTTTCTGGTAATAATATTGAGATCAATGACAGGAGTTAATATGAAAAAACTGTTTTTTTATTTACTGATTGCGGTTATTGCTACAAGCTGTAGTAATAGTGGTAATGGTGAATTAATAGGTGTACAGGATCGCCCTGCCTTTTATCAGGCAGCTCCTTATGGTATGGTTTTCATACCATTAGGTAGCTTTACGATGGGTGCAAGTGATCAAGATGTACCCTACGCTCATGTTCACGAGCCCAAGACTGTTTCTACTCAGTCCTTTTATATGGACGAAACTGAAATTACTAACAATGAGTACCGACAGTTTGTAAATTGGGTGCGAGATTCAATAGCTCGTGGCTATTTAGGTCAAATAAATGAGGAAGAATTTTTAATCACCGAGAATGAAGAAACCGGTGAGTTATATGATCCTCCATTTTTAAACTGGGAAACCGAGATAGATTGGAAAAGTGAAGATGAGGAAGTTAGAGATGCATTAGAAGTTATGTACCTTCCTACTCACGAAAGGTTTTATCGTAAAAAGCAAATTGATTCTCGTAAATTGATTTATCAATACTACTGGATTGATCTTCATGCTGCGGCTAAAAAGGAGTATTCCAGAGATACTCGGGGTTATGTAGTTTCCGATGGTGATTATCCTTCCGATAGAGGAGGTTTTGCAAATAGGCCAGAAGGTTACGAAGACAGAAGTATTTATATTAGAACAGAAAATATCAATATTTATCCTGATACACTATGTTGGATTCATGATTTTACCTATAGTTATAATGATCCAATGGCTAAAAATTATTTTTGGCATCCAACTTATGATAATTATCCTGTTGTTGGTGTAAACTGGAAACAAGCAAAAGCTTTTAGTTATTGGAGAACAGATTTGATGAACAGGTGGTTACATCAGAAAGGTGAAGTGGCTGTGAACGAATTCAGACTCCCTACTGAGGTTGAATGGGAATGGGGAGCCCGTGGTGGATGGGAAATGAATCCATATCCTTGGGGAGGCCCATATTTAAGAAACGATAAAGGATGTTTCTTAGCTAACTTTAAACCAGGTAGAGGAAATTATGTGGCGGATGGTGGTATTCAAACTGTAATTGTTGCCCATTATCCTGCTAATGATTGGGGCTTGTATGATATGTCAGGTAATGTATCAGAATGGACATTGAGTGCTTATGATGAATCCTCTTTCAATTTTAGTTGGGATATGAACCCTAACTATGAATATAACGCAAGTGAAGATGAAGCTCCTCAAATGAAGAAAAAAGTAGTTAGAGGAGGATCTTGGAAGGATATTGGATATTTTTTACAAGTAACTGCCCGACAATATGAATATCAGGATACAGCAAAAGCTTATGTTGGTTTCAGATGTATGCAAACTTACCTTGGAAGAATGGAGAATGATAATCCTAAGAATTCTTCAGAGATTTATAAATAATTATTTTTTCACTATATTAAATTCTATAATACGCTAAATTAATTGAGTTATGAGTATACAGGAAATTGTTAAGAGTCGTGGTTTTAAAAACTTTATGGCTAAATTATATGGAATTGGTGCTTCTATTGTAATTGTTGGAGCACTTTTTAAAATTACACATATACCAGGAGCCGATATAATGCTTGGTGTTGGACTTATTACAGAAGCGGTTATTTTCTTTTTCTCAGCATTTGAACCCCCGCATGTAGAGCCAGATTGGAGTTTAGTATATCCAGAGTTAGCTGGTATGTATCATGGCGTTGAAGATTTAGGTGATGATCTTCCAGAGTTTATGGAAGACGAGTTAGAAGATGAGGAAGATTTATCTGTTAGTCAGCAATTAGATCAGATGCTTAGTGAGGCCAATATAGGGCCTGAATTGATAGGCAGTTTGGGGGCAGGATTAAGAAACCTTAATGATACCGCTTCCAATATGAATAAATTTACAGATGCGGCCGAAGCTAATACAGAGTTTGTGGAAAATGTTAAAGGTGCTTCGAGCTCGGTTACTAAACTGTCAAGTACTTATGAGAAGGCAAGTGAAGCATTAGCTTCTGATATTGAGTCAACAGAAGCTTATCATAATAATATAAAATCTGCCAGTAATGCTGCTGCCAGTTTATCTGAATCTTATTCTAATGCTGCAGAAGCTATGCAAAATGATGTAAGTGCAACAGGTGTGTTTAATAAAAGTGTTAGAGATGCTGCTGAGAATGCTAGTGCATTAGCAAATGAATATAATAAATCAATTGAAACACTTCGTCAATCTTCTGAAGCATTAAACTTTAGTGGCATTGATGGTGGTAATTATAACGACGAACTTAAAAAGATTTCATCTAACTTAGGTGCTTTAAATGCGGTATACGAATTGCAATTACAAAGTAGTAATGAGCAAGTAGAAGCATCTGCTAAGATTCAAGAGTCTATGAATGAATTCTTAAATAAATTGAATACATCAATTAGTACTACTCAGCAATATGAGGATGGTGTAGCCATTTTAGCTAAGAATGTAGAATCATTGAATCAGGTTTATGGTAATATGTTATCAGCTATGAATGTAGCTCCTAAAGCATAAGTGAAAATCTTTTAAATTAAAAACTAATGGCTGGATTTAAAGAAACGCCACGGCAGAAGATGATCGGAATGATGTACTTGGTGCTAACTGCATTGTTAGCGCTGAATGTATCAAAAGAGATCTTGGATGCCTTTATTATCGTAAATGATAGTGTAGAAAAGACTAGTGAGAATTTCTCTGCTAAGATTGCTGCTCTACATGAGGATTTCAGTATGCAATATCAAATGAATCAAGATAAAGTAGGTCCTTTTTATACAAAGTCTGAAGAGGCTAAAAATTATAGTCAAGATCTGATTAATTATATTGATTCTGTAAAATTCGTAGTAATTGCTAGAGTTGAACGCATTCCTTTTGACACTGCTAGAATTATGAAGCTAGCTGATATTAAAGCAAAAGATAATTATAATGATCCTACTTCTTATTTAGTAGGTGGGGAGGGTATGAAAAATGGTGAAGGTTATGCCATGATGAATAAAATCAATGAGTATAAGGTTCGAATGTTGGAATTAATTCCTGAAGAAGAAAGAGAAATGCTTAATATTGGTTTAGAAACGGGTGGGAATTACCGTAGTACAAGTAAGCAAAGTCTAGATTGGGTACAGTATAATTTTTATCACACTATATTAGCTGCTGATGTTACCATTTTTAATAAGATAGTAAATGAAATTCGTAATGCCGAATATGACGTTGTAAGTCATTTATATCAAGGTATAGATAAAGAGGATTTTAAATTTAGTGATATTAAAGCCAAGGTTTTGCCTCAGTCTAGATATATTTTTAAAGGTGAAACATTCGATGCTGAAGTATTTCTAGCTGCTGTAGATGAGAATTCTGAGCCAGAAATGTATTATCAAATGGGTGCTGTAGATTGGGATGATTCTTTTATTAATAGTGCGACTCATTTAACTGGAGATAGTGGATTTGTTAGATTATCTATTAATACCTCAAATTTAGAAACCAGAGAGTATACATTCGCAGGGCAAATTGGTGTAAAGAGCCCGACAGGACAGATTGATTTTAAACCTTTTAAATCAAGCTTTATTGTAGCAGAGCCTTCTGCCAACGTAGCTGCTACTAAAATGAATGTATTTTACCGCGGAGTAGATAATCCTATTAGACTCTCTGCAGCAGGAGTGCCAGCATCTCAGTTAAAATATGATATCTTTGGAGACGGGCTTATAGCTAATACTGCTGATGGTCTAATTGTTAAGAATTTAAAAAAACGAACAGTTCAAAGTGTAACTATAAAAGTCTATAGCGAGATTGGTAACCAACGTAAGGAATTAGGAGAGCAAGTTTTTAGAGTGAAAGATTTACCACCTCCAAATATCAATGTTCGAAATATGGATAAAGGTGTTGTGGCTCGTCAGAGTTTGCTGGCTAATCCTTATCTATTGTGTGAATTACCTGAATACGTAAACTTTGAGTATAAATATCAAGTGACAAGGTTTACCTTGAGTATTGTGAAGAATGGTGATAACTTTGATAAACAAGCAAGTTCGCCTTACCTAACTGAAGACATGAAGAGCTATATTCAAACTGCACGAAAGAATACTATGTTGGTGTTTTCAAACATTGAAGTTCAAGGTCCAATAGAAAAAATGTCAGTTCCAAACTTTGCTGTCAAATTAAATTAAAAAAACTATGAGAAGAGTATTTCAAATTATATTATTAGTTGGTATTTCCTTGTTTATTGGAAGTAGTGCCTATGCTCAAGTTATTGGTGGAAGTAGTCAATCTTCTTCAGTTTCGACTCCACGTGATGATATATTTGATCATATACATACCGAGTTTAAAAAGCCAATTCCATATAGTCCCTTAAGACAAGCGGATGTTATTTATAGTAAAAGAGTTTGGCAGATAATTGATTTTAGAGAAAAAATCAATCAACCTTTTTATTATCCTATTAAGGATCATTTACAATGGAAAAGTTTTATAACTGTTGTTTTAGATGCTGTTAGATCTGGTGAGTTAACTGCTTACGATGCAGAGGTTGATGATGAATTTACGACGCCTATGTCTATTTCTAAAGTACAGGAAATGATTGATGGTGTGGCTGTTCAAGTAGAGCAAAGAGATTTGGATGGTAATATCATTGGTACTACAACTGCATATGAAGATCAATTTTCAAAGTCGGAAGTGAAAAAAATACGATTGAAGGAAGTATGGTATTTTGATAAGCAAAGATCACAATTACAGGTTAGGATTTTGGGTTTATGTCCAGTGTGGGAGTATTATACAAAAGATAATCAGTTTAAAAGAAAACCTATGTTTTGGATTTATTTTCCAGAGGCAAGATCTGTCTTGGCTAGAGCAGAAGTCTTTAATCGTAAAAACGGAGCAGAAAGAAGAACCTATGATGATATCTTCTGGAAGAGAATGTTCTCGTCTTATGTTTATAAGGAAGAGAATGTTTACGATAGACAAATTAATCAGTATGCAAGTGGTATGGATGCACTCTTAGAGTCAGAACGTATAAAGAATGATGTTTTTGAAATAGAACAACATATGTGGGAGTATTAAGCTCTTTTAAAAATATTATTAAAACCCGGCTTCTGCTGGGTTTTTTTTATGTCAAAATTTTATCTTTGTAAAATGTCAGGTAGATTTTTAGATTCGCCAATAAAATATTTAAAAGGTGTTGGACCCGCTCGTGAAAAAATATTAAAACAGGAGCTTGGTCTCAATAACTTTGAGGATGTCTTGTATTATTTCCCTTTTCGCTATATTGACAGATCAAAATTCTATAAAATATCTGAAATACGAGAGAATATGCCTTATGTTCAGCTAAAAGGGAAGATAAGTGAGATGCAGACCATCGGTCAAGGACATAATGCCCGTTTAACTGCTATTTTTACAGATGATACTGGTATCTTGGAGCTTATTTGGTTTAGAGGAATCAAGTGGGTTAAAGAAAGTATTAATGCTGGTAAAGAGTATATTGTTTTTGGAAAACCAGCATTATTTAATCGAAAGTTTAATATTCCTCATCCTGAAGTAGAAGAGCTGAGTGTTGTAAAAGCCAGTCTTGTGCAGGTTCAACTCCAACCTTTTTATAACGTTACTGAAAAGTTGCGGAAAGCTAATGTAGATTCTAAAGGTATTGCGAAAATTCTAAAAGGTTTAATGGAGCTCATTCCTAATAATATAACTGAAAACCTTTCTAACGAATTATTAGACAAATATAAACTAGTAAGCCGAGAGGATGCATTGCGATTTATTCATTTTCCCTCAAATGTCAAACATATTCAAGTAGCTCAAAAAAGATTAAAATTTGAGGAGCTTTTTTTTATTCAGCTTCACCTGATTAAATCTAAGTTAATTAGAGCGCATAAAAATAAAGGTGTAGCTTTTTCCAAAGTTGGAGACTCCTTTAATGTGTTCTACAAAGAGCATTTGCCATTTGAATTAACTGGTGCCCAGAAGAAAGTTTTGAGAGAAATACGGCAAGATACAGGCTCAGGAAAACAAATGAATCGTTTATTACAAGGTGATGTAGGCTCCGGCAAAACTTTAGTAGCGCTTATGTGTATGTTATTGGCTAATGATAATGGATTTCAATCTTGTATTATGGCGCCAACTGAAATATTAGCCAATCAACATTTCGAAGGAATTTCGGAGTTTTTGGGTGAGATGAATATCAAAATTGGCCTATTAACTGGTTCAACGAAAAAGAAAGATCGTAAAGTTCTCCATGAATCTTTATTAAATGGTGAATTAAAAATATTGATAGGTACTCATGCCTTGATAGAAGATACAGTACAGTTTAATAATTTAGGATTAGTGGTTATCGATGAGCAGCATAGGTTTGGCGTTGCGCAAAGAGCTAAACTCTGGCAAAAAAGTCTCATCCCACCTCATGTACTCGTTATGACTGCCACCCCAATTCCTCGTACTTTGGCTATGACGCTTTATGGTGATTTAGACTATTCTGTTATTGATGAGCTTCCTCCGGGTCGTAAGAGTATTAAAACCTATCATTATTATGATAAGGATCGATATAAAGTGTTTGGCTTCATCAAGAAGCAAATTGACTTGGGTAGACAAGTCTATATTGTATACCCTTTAATTGAGGAGTCTGAAACCATGGATTTAAAAGATTTAACTGATGGTTTTGAAAGTATAAAACGTACTTTTCCTAATCCCCAATATCAGGTGAGCATTGTTCATGGAAGAATGAAAGCTGCAGATAAAGATTTTGAGATGCAAAGATTTGCCAAAGGGGAAACGCAAATCATGGTGGCCACTACGGTAATAGAAGTTGGTGTGAATGTTCCAAATTCCACAGTAATGATTATTGAAAACGCAGAACGATTTGGCTTGTCTCAACTGCATCAGTTACGTGGACGAGTTGGACGGGGAGGAGATCAAAGTTACTGTATTTTGATGACTAGTTATAAAATGACTGCAGAAGGGAAAACTCGCATGAAAACTATGGTAGAGACAACAGATGGTTTTAAGATAGCCGATGTAGATTTAAAACTGAGAGGACCAGGTGATATGCAAGGCACGCAACAAAGTGGCGTATTAGACTTAAAAATAGCAGATTTAATAAAAGATGAAGCTATTTTAAAAGCTGCAAGAAAAGAAGCTATTGCCATATTGGAGGACTCCGAGGTTTATAATGCTCCGGGAAATGCACCTATCATTAGAGAATTGGGTAGAAGAGAGCATAAGTCTACTAATTGGTCCGACATCAGCTAGCTTAAAAAGGCTCATGTTAATTTTTATGGGGAGAATCAGAATAAAGAGTTCGGATTTAAGAATAGCAAATATGAATTGATGTTTTGCTTCACATTGAAATTATAGCCTTTTTTATATCGTATTTCAAAGGAATTAAATCTATCCAATGGTAGATTTTGACACCTTTTTCCAGAAAAAAATACTGGATCATACTTTTTTGTGGAAAAAAGTAAGCAACAAGCCATCCCAAACAATAGCCTTCCCGCCTCTTCTAGAATATTGATTTTTCTAGCAAAGTAGAAAACTAATGACCTTTTGACTGTACATGTTTATCAGAACCAAAGCAGTCGGTTCTATTTCCATCA